>JAJDBI010000211.1 GCA_029261435.1 Nitrospinaceae bacterium | reverse complement strand
ATAGACTTGTTCGATGCACACCTTTATCCGGGAGGGGCAGTACGACTGCATTATTTGAAATCCCTTGTGGGTGAACCTCTGTTCCGTAAGGCCTTGGCCTTGTTTCTCAGGCGCCACGAGTATGGATTGGTTGAAACGGTGGATCTGGTTCGGTGTTTGGAAGAGACTAGTGGAAAGAACTTCGACGAATGGATGGATCTATGGATTTTTCGCGGTGGGTATCCCATGCTTGAAGTTGGCTACCAATGGGGAGCGGCCTCAAATATGGCAGGGATAACAGTTAAACAAACCCAGAAGGCTGAGAAAAAGGAAGAGGAATTGTTGTTCAAACTGCCTTTGAAAATTGAGTTCTATTATTCACGAGGCAGTGAAAAGTTTCCGCTGGAAATTAAAAACAAAGAAGAAAAGTTTAGCTTTCACCTCAAATCCAAGCCGCTGTTTTTCAGACTGGACCCGGACTACGAATGCCCGGCTAAAAAAGTGAAGTTGGAGGTTTCCCGCTCTCTTTTGCATGAACAGTTGAAGCGAGATAAAGACCCGATAGGGCGCATCGAGGCAGCTCAAAGTCTTGCTGCCAAATCTTCACTTTCAGATATCAAGGTGCTGAGCCAGTGTCTCAAAAAAGAAACTCAATGGGGTGTGGCCAATCGCATTGCCAGAGCCTTAGGGGAAATAGGTGGAGAGTTTGCCCGGGATGGATTGCTCAAGGCTGTGAATAGTCCTGATGCAAAAATTCGCGCAGGTATCGTTCAGGCATTGGGAGAGTTTATGGATGATGAAAAAGTTGCGCGGGCATTGAAAAAGATTGCTCAAGGTGACCCTTCTTATCGAGTGGAAGCAGGAGCATTGTCCTCATTGGGTCGAATCAAGGCAAAAAACTGCAGGCCATTTCTGGAAAGTTTTCTGGGAAGATCTTCGCACAATGATATAGGGCGATCTGCAATATTCAGGGCTCTGGCCAATCTGGAGGAAGAACAGGCGTGGACAACGTTGCTTCAGGGAGCAGATTATGGAGCGGCTCGTGGAAGCAGGTTTTCTGCTATTCAGGGGTTGGCAAAACTGGCTGGACGATTTGAACATCTTAAGCCTGAAGCCATTAATACCCTGAAGCGGTTTGCCCGGGAAACGCAAGGCACGCCTTCCGCAACATTTCGCGGTAAACTGGCTGCTATTCAGGCTATGGGCGAATTGGAAGACCTCTCGTCTATACCCACATTGAGGAAGTTGGCAGAGGGTGAAACTGACGGTCGTTTGAAACGGAGGTCAGAGGAAACGATTGTCCGTCTGTTTGAGTCGGCTAAAAAGCCTGCCGAAATGAAGTTAATACGATCTGATCTAGATGACTTGTTGAAAGATAACAAATCCCTTCGCGATCGGGTAGATTCTATGGAAAAACAAAAAGACGCTAAACAAAAATCAAAAGAGAAAAAAGGATAATGGAATGAATAAGCCCTTTAATGATGATCCGGTGGAAGTGTTGGTGAAAAAGTTTTTGACTAAGGACGGAACGGTTCTGGATTTGCGATTAAAATATATTGGCGATGAAGGTCTGGAGTACTTGGCTCAATGTCCTGAGTTGATTGACTTGGAAATCTTAAACCTGGAACGAAACGAAGTCACCGACAAGGGGATCCAGGCGTTGGCAAAATCTTCCATCATCACGAATTTGAAGGAATTGCATCTGGAAAGAAATGAGATTGGTGATGGTGGAGCCAAAGCAATTGCCACATCTGCAAACTTTTCCTATCTAAACTTCATCTACTTCTGGAAAAACAAAGTGGGGATTGAGGGAGCGCAAGCTATTGCCAGCTCCACCATCCTGGTTAATTTAAAGAATCTGGATCTGGCTCAGAATAATATTGGCGATGAAGGTGCCAAGGCTTTGGCTGAAAGCAATACTCTGGCGAGTCTGGAGTGGCTTGAAGTGTTTGGCAGTGGTTTGACCGACGAAGGAAAAAAACTTCTCAAGGAGTCAACGGCTTTCCCAAAATTGCAGACCCTTGTCCTTGAATAACCAGGATAGTTCGTGATCTGTTTAGCGAGGGTGTTTTTTTACTAGATATTTGTGATAGTCGGTGATGGATAATATTCCCAGCATTTGTCCATGCTCTGTGACTTCCAAGTGGTGGATATTATGATCCCGCATCATCTGGGCCGCTTTTTCCATGCTCTCCTGGGCTTCTATTTTCACAAGAGGAAAGCTCATGACCTCCGCTACCTGAACTTTCTCGGGATCAAGGTTTTCAGCGACCAACTTTTTGCTGATATCGTGATTGGTAATGATCCCAATATACTCTCCACTCTCCTCAACCAGCAGGGAATGGACTTCACTTTCGTGCATGACGTGGCTGGCTTGCAGAATGCTTTTCGTGGGTCCAATGCTCATTAGAGATTCTGCCATGTAGTTGCGAACTTTTTCCATTTCAGTGCACCCTTAAATTCTATTGACCGACAAGACTAATTTAGTCCCGGTATTAAAACCTGTCAATATAACAAGCGTGCTATCAGGGAGTACTCATTTATCACTTTTGAATAGCTCTTTCAAACAGGTCTGGCAACGTGGGTCCTTGGTCAATTCGATCATAACTTTTTCATTTACGCTCAAATTAGGCATGCTGGACTTGGAGTAATAATGAGAAAAAGCTGCCCACAGGCTGGGGATATCTCTAAACTCGTTATAAGTAGATAGTATGTTGGTCATGTTGGTGACACTTCGTCCATCAATTCCTTCAAAAGAAATGAATAACTGCATAGAGAGGTCATATAGCACCTGTGAAAGATGTTCAATGGCCACTCGCAAAAAAGGAAATTTGTTAACATTTTTTTTCATGGACGCATTGTTGGAGGAAAGAACGGCAATATTCCTTTTAACTATTTCAATGTCCTCGGAAATTTCCCCCCAGATACTGTCGTTCATCAGCCTTTTTTCCAGTTTCACTTTTTGAGCTTTCCCTGGAAATAGTTTGTTGAAAGCTGAATAAATGTTGGCCAGTTCTTTGACTTTATCGGGGTAGGTTTTTCTAATATTCTTTTCCATATTCTGGTCATAACCCTGCATCATCGTCATGAACTCTTTTTTGTCCAATGGTTTGTCTGCTTGAATTTTTTCTGTGGTTATAGCGATGTTTTGAAACAGTAATTGTTTTTCATTGGGTGGATACCAGAAATCTATTTCTTGAATGATAATGTTGATGCGGCTCAGAATATCTCGCCCATATTTTTTTTCATGATGAGGAGTGATAGTAATGGTGATGTCCTCGGCATCTTTTTCCCGGACTACAATATTGAAATTCTTTTTAAGTAGTTTGGAGAAAATCATGTCGAGCCTGGAAAAGTCGATTTGCTTTTCCTTAATGCATGTCCATGTTTCATCCACAATGGCTTTAAGCCGTCCTTTTTCACCTTCCTGCGAGAATTTTGACTCCAGAGCACTTTGCGCGCGTTTAAGTTCTTGCTCGTTATAGATTATGAGAGATTTTTTGATTTCGTTGAATTTTTGCAGTAAAGCGGATGATTTTCTCACTTCATCTACATAGGAATATTTTTTCTTGGATTTTCGCGTTAGAGCAGTGAGAAAAGTCCCTGTTTCAAAGACATCACTCATGCGCGAAATTTGCATGGACATTTCTTTGACCTGAAAATAAAATTTCCCCAATTCTGGCTCCGACCTTTTATCCTTTAGAAAAAATTCCATGAACTTACAAATTTGGTAGTAAATATCGTTGAGGCCCTTGTAAGCATCGGGAGAATTGTCGAAGAACTGATATTTGGAGAAGAGCCCATTCTTCATTCGTAATACGTTGTAACCTTGAATTTTGTTTTCACCATTCTTATAGCCCTTGAAAAATTCGTCTAGGGTGATGTGGTGCTCTTCTAAACTGTGAACCAGATCGTTCAATTCGGGCATAACGGTTTTACCCATATTTGCCGGTGCTCGATAAAATTTTTCCATGAATTTCAATTCAAATCGGATATTCGGAAGTACGTAATCGAAAGTGGAGAGAATGAGCTCTACAGTTTTTATAATTTCCTGCTTGTAGATTTCCAGTTTGCATTCATACTGGTTCTCCGAAATTTCTTCAGCATCCTGTTTTAGGTCTTTTAAGGTTGTGTCGATGAACTCCAAACTTTGGAGGGCGGTTGGTATGTCGATAGGGTCTGAACCATTTTTAAAAAGGGGACCGCTGGCATCCTTTTCAATTTTAGGGAGCTTTTCCTGATAGGAAGCAAGGATGGATAGAATCCGTTGCCTTTCTTCCTCGGGACCTTTTTCCCCAGGTTCAATTTCAGGCGCATCTTTGACCTTGGTCTCGAATAAAGACAGTTGGTCCGTCAAAGTTGCTACATGTTTTTTGAGCTCAGGCAGAGCTTTGGAATCTATCATTATTTATTCTCCCCACCTAATAATACATCAATCAATCCTTGTAAAGCTATGAAAAGAAATGAAATGCTGCTTTTTTTTACAGCCGGATTTTCGCTGTAAATTTATAGAAAATGAAACTTCTGCTTAATTTTTACAGCTACTATTTGAGAAATTGTCCATTATTTATGGGGAACATAATATTACGGTTTTTGATATCAATATCACTACCAAATTATGTTTTTAACGAGTTGATTAGTTGGTTTGGATTGGGTTGGTGGGATCATTTGCCTTAGCAGGTATGTTATCCCAATGCTGTTTAAAAGTAAGGGTTTAAGTGTAGTGTGCCGACTTGCAGGCTTATATTTAAATAACTTCCATCAATTCCATATAGTTGCCGAGAAATTTTTTTAAGGCTCTGTTTAACAGTTGGTGTTTGGGGTGTGAGATATCTGGATCGCTTTCAATGAGTTGAAAAGCTTCGTTACGAGCAGTTTCCAGCACCTTAATATCGCGGAGCAGATTGGCGATTTTTAATATAGGCATTCCAGATTGTCGAGTGCCCATGAAGTCTCCAGGACCGCGAATTTTTAAATCCTCTTCAGCGATGACAAAACCATCACCGGAGTTTTGCATGGCTTTCATGCGGGCTTGTCCTTCCTCAGATACAGGGTGGTAGGCCATGAGAAGGCAGTGTGAGCCATGGCTTCCCCGGCCGACCCGTCCGCGTAACTGGTGTAATTGAGCCAAACCAAACCGTTCAGCGTGTTCGATAATCATGACAGTGGCGTTGGGAACGTCAATGCCCACCTCAATGACCGTTGTGGAAACCAAAACCTGAATCTCTTTTTTTAGGAATCGGGCCATGATGTTCTGGCGTTCTTCTTTTTTGAGTTTCCCATGTATCAGGCAGGCCTTAAAATCAGGAAACTTTTCTTGAATAAAATCAAAAACTGTCACTGCGGCTTTAAGGTCTATGGACTCGGACTCCTCAATCAAAGGACAGACTACAAAAGCCTGTCTGCCTTGCTGTAACTCTTTTTCCATGATGGCGTAGGCTTTTTCTCTTCGATTTTCATAAAACAGGTTGGTGGAAATTTCCTGTCGCCCTGGGGGTAGCTCATCCAATAACGACACATCCATATCTCCATAGAGTGTGAGAGCAAGAGACCTGGGAATGGGGGTAGCTGTCATGATGAGAAGGTGTGGCTGGTCGCCCTTTTTGCCAATGGCTTCTCTTTGCATGACTCCAAACCGATGTTGTTCATCAATCACCGCCAACCCCAGCTTTTTGAACTGGATATCTTTTTGAATCAGAGAATGAGTGCCGACAACGATTTTTGTTTTCCCGGTTTGTATGTCTTCAAAATAGCTTTGCCGTTCTTTGCCCTTGAGTGCGCTGGTCACCAGTTTCATTTCGATGCCTAATTTCTCACAATAGGGGCGGATATTTAAATAATGCTGTTCGGCGAGAATTTCTGTTGGAACCATTAGCGCAGACTGTGTTCCATTATCTACGGCGGTCAACATGGCGGTGAGAGCGACAATGGTTTTTCCACTCCCAACATCTCCCTGTATAAGTCGATTCATGGGTTTCTCTTTTTCGATGTCTTTCATGATTTCGCCGAGCACTTTTTTTTGTGCGTTTGTTAACGTGAAGGGCAATAGTTTGACAAACCGTTTGATGAGTTCTCCCCGAGTTTTAAAGGAAGTACCTGTATATTCTTCTCCAGTGCGATTTTTTCTAAAGGCCAGACCTAACTGGATCAGGAATAGCTCTTCAAAGACCAGCCGTCTTTGTGCCGGGGTCTTAAAGGCATCCAGTTCTTTTAAAGAAGAACCTTCTGGCGGAAAATGGGATTGGGCGAGAGCCTCTGATCGGGGCATGAAATTGTGCCGTTGGATCAGGTCATCGGGAAGAAACTCTTCTGCCAGATGCAGATATTTATCGAGAACATTTTTAATGATGGTTCGCATGGATTTGAGATGCAGACCATCGGTGACATGGTAAACGGGAACAATCTTCCCAATTTCGAGAGAACTGACATTCTCTCCTGACACCTGCTCGGTATCCGGATGAATGATTTCCAGCCCGGAACGTTTGTTAACTGTGGGTTTGCCTGAAAGAATGATTTTTTGTCCCGTTGCAAACTTTTCCTTCATATAAGTTTCGTTGAACCGGAACCATTTGGCTCGAATGATTCCTGTTTCATCCTGAACGATAACTTCAAATACCCTTTTTCGTCGCCCCATGAACATTGTTCCAGAGCTCAGGACTTCCCCTGTGAGGGTGACGTATTCACCGGGGACAGCCTGAGAAATTTTTTTGCATTGGGTGCGGTCTTCAAACCGGAAAGGCAGAAAATAAAGACAGTCTTCAATGCTTGTTAGACGCAGTTTTTCAAGGAGAATCGCTTTTCTTGGGCCGACCCCTTTTATAAACTGCATTGGATCGTTCAAGGATGGTGTGTGTTTCATGGTCCTAATATTAACGTGCAAGCCGTGTGGGAGCAAGAAGTTCTACTGTGATTGAACGTTGACAGAAAAAACTTGTGGAAGTATCCTTAACTCAAAGGTTTATACTTTTCCGCGGGTTTTTTTCTTGCGGTCGTGTGGAAGAATAATGGAGGTTTCATTCCTGCTATGAAAGTTCAGGATCTGACAGACGCGCTATTGGAATACATGCCTGATGCTGATGTCGACATCATTCTGAATGCCTATATTTATTCTGCCAAAGCTCATCGGGGGCAGAGTCGAAGATCCGGAGAAGCCTATATTTCCCATCCCCTTGAGGTGGCGCATAATCTAGTGAAGCTTAAGCTGGATGCAACCACCGTAGCCGCCGGCCTGTTGCACGATACCATAGAAGATACCCTTTCTACCCCAGAAGAAATTCAGGAATTATTTGGCGACGAAATTTTTCAGCTGGTGGATGGTGTTACCAAGATCAGTCAGATCCATTTTTCCAGTCATGAAGAGAGCCAGGCAGAAAACTATCGGAAGATGATCTTCGCCATGGCCCATGATATCCGGGTGGTTTTGATCAAGCTGGCTGATAGAGCGCATAATATGCAGACCTTGGGTTCCCTTTCAGAAGAGAGACAAAGAAGGATTGCCCGGGAGACCCTGGAAATTTATGCCCCCATTGCTAACCGTCTTGGTATTGGATGGTTAAAAGCCGAGTTGGAGAACGGTTCGTTTCGTTACCTTTACCCTGAAGAGTTTCGAACTATTGAGGAAAAAGTAGCAAAGGGTAAGGACAACCGGGCCCAGTATGTGGAAAAAGTTACCTCTCGGCTGGTGAAGGAGTTGAAAGGAGCAGGAATCCCGGGAAAAGTTGAGGGAAGACCCAAACAATATTTCAGCATTTATAAAAAGATGATGGATCAGAATATAAGTTTTGAAGATGTGCATGATCTGATTGGTGTGCGGGTTTTGACTGAATCTCTGCGCGACTGCTATTCTGTTTTAGGGCTGGTACATTCTCTTTGGAAACCCATACCGGGAAAATTCAAGGACTATATTGCCATGCCCAAGCCGAATATGTATCAGTCTCTTCACACCACGGTGATCGGTCCAAGAGGGGAAAGGGTGGAGGTGCAGATTCGCTCGGAGGAGATGCACAAGGTATGTCATGGAGGGATCGCGTCTCACTGGCGTTATAAAGAAAAAAACGAAGACGATGAAAAGCCTATGAACCAGCAGTTGTCGTGGGTTCGGCATCTTCTCGAAAACCAGAAAGATTTGAAAAATCCAAAAGAGTTTCTCAACGCCTTCAAGGTAAACTTGTTTCCCGATGAGGTTTATGTGTTTACTCCGGGGGGCGATGTGATTGCTCTGCCGCATAACGCGACTCCCGTTGATTTCGCCTTTGAAGTTCATACGGACGTGGGGTGTCATTGCCAGTCTGCGAAAGTGAATGGAAAGGCGGTTCCTCTGCGGTATAAATTAAAAGATGGAGATCAGGTAGAAATCACCACCTCAGAGGAAGCATCTCCTATTCGTGACTGTTTGGCCTTTGTTAAAACCTCTAAGGCACGTAGTCGTATATCCAACTACATTAATACAGAAGAACGCTCAAGAAGTTTGATTTTAGGAAAAGAACTCCTGGAAAAAGAGATTCGTGAATACGGTCTGGAACCGGCAATAGAAATGGATGGCAAGATGTTCGAAGAAGCTGCTCATGCCTGCGGTTTTAACTCTACCGATAGTTTGTTGATGGGAATTGGAATTGGAAAGCTGTCGACCCACCACGTCATCGAGAAACTGATTCCCAGAGAAAAGCTGGAGGGCAAAGAGTCTCGTGAGAAAACATTGATCAAGCTTAAGGAAAGCCAGCCGCCCGAGTCCTCGCGTAATGCAATTAAGGTTCAGTGTTTCAATGAAAATATTTTAATTCGTATTGGCAAGTGTTGCCATCCTCTTCCCGGAGAGCCGATCATTGGGTATATCACTAGAGGCCGAGGGGTTACCGTGCATCATATTGACTGTCCCAGTGTCGGGACTGTTATCAATGATCCGGAACGGCTCGTAGGCGTTGAGTGGGATACGGGTACGAATATCATTTACCAGGCGCATATCGCGATTGTAGCGGGTGACAAACCCGGAATCATGGCGACCATCAGTCAGGCCTTCGCAGAATGCGGAATCAATATCACTCGCGCCAATGTTCAGCAAGGATCAAACAAAAGAGCTTACTTCGACCTATCCATAGAAATCCAGGATGTTGAACACCTGAACCAGATTCTTGAAAAAATACGTCAAGTCGATGGTGTCATTTATCTGGAACGGATCAAGGACTTTAATAAAAACTCGCCGATCAAAAGCAGGCTGGAGGCCTTAGGTGAAAAACTGGGGACACAGGGAGAACGGGAACTGAGTGCTACCTGATGGCTTTAGTTATTTTTCCTGACTTGATGCAACGGGTACAAATTTTCATGGTCTTTACTGAACCCTTCATCACCACACGCAACTTTTTGATATTTGGTTTCCAGCGTCGGCGGGTTTTGTTGTTCGCGTGACTGACATTGTTACCAAATTGGGGTTTTTTATCGCAAACTTCACATTTTAGGGACATCAAATACTCCGAAATAGATTGTCTTGAAGAATGTTAGATGCTAGCATAACCTTGTTAAAGGGGCAAGAGGATTTGAATAATATGGTTGTAAATAAAAATACCACGATCAATGAAATTCTCAACGCTTATCCTGAGGCCATGAAGTTTTTCAATGAAAAACAGATGTCCTGTGGCAGTTGCTTTGCTGTGAAATTCGATACCTTGGAAAACGGGGCCCTGATGCATGGCATGGAGGTCACTACCCTGATCGGTCAACTCGAACAGTTTTTGCAAGCCCTTCCTACTCGTGTGGCATCTACCCAACACAAATAATTTGCTTTTCCTTAATTTCTTGTATTTTCAGGATGCAGGTTTTACGTCTGGATCTGGATAGGTAAGATAACTGCGTTTTTGCGGAAAACTTCAGAGTAGGGGTGAGAAATTAGCCTAGAAACTTAGATTCCGTAATGATGTTTTCCAAGACTTTTTCAGCGAGCTTCTCACTGGATACGCGATAATTACCATTCGCGATTTGGTCCTTAATCCGATCCACTTTTTCGATACGAATATCCGGGGCCGTATTGACCGCTTCGGTCGCTTTTTGAATGTCTTTGGCCTTGGACGATATAGCAATCTGCTCAGTACCGCCGGTTGAGGAGGTGCCGCCCTGGCTCTTGGTTGTAGCTGTTTTGTCCCCGACCTTTACCCGGTCTTGAATCGTCTTACCTTTAATCCGAAAATCGTTGCCTGGAATTTCCATGATACCAGTCCTTAAAAAGTGAATTTAGCATCAACAGGTTAACTTTTTACCCTTGAGGAGTAAAGATCTTTTTCCAACCCTCCAAGGTGAAACCTGATCTTCTGTTATAATTATCGGAGCCAGACAGATAAACTTTAGCTGGATTGTGTGAAAAATTTTATTTATTTTACTTCAGAGGCCTTTAAAATAAATAAGATGCGAGACTTTATTATCTGAGATCCGAACAGCGGTTTGGTGCGCTGGCTCGGGTTCTGGTTTTAGTTGAGACGGTTTTCGCCTAAAAACAAAGGTTTTGCTTCGGGTGGTGTATAATTTTATGGATTTTAAAAACCCTGTTCCCACAGTAGATATCATTATTGAGCAAGGAGATGGAATTATCCTGATAGAGCGTATGAATCCCCCACATGGCTGGGCATTGCCCGGTGGGTTTGTCGATTATGGCGAATCTCTGGAAACTGCGGCCCGCCGGGAGGCCTTGGAAGAGACGGGATTAATGGTGGATCTATTGGGACAGTTTCATACATACTCAGACCCTGAGCGCGACTCCCGACAACATAACATCTCCACTGTTTTTGTCGGACGGGCCGCCGGAGAAGCTCAAGCCGGCTCGGATGCCCAAAAAGCAGGCCTTTTCACAAAAAATACGCTTCCAGAACCGCTTGTGTTTGACCACGCCCTTATATTGAAGGATTACTTTGATTGGCGGGAAAATGGCCGGACCGGTGTAGGACAGCTAAAACCTTGAAAAAGTTATCATATATGAAAAGATTAAGGCAGGTTCAACATTATATAGTGATTGGGAGTATGGTTTTTGTGCTTTTCTGGAGCTTGCCCGGTTTTGCGAGTTCTATCGACTCCAAAAAGTACAGCCGGGTCATATGGAATTATCTGGAGACCCTTTGTGCCTACGGCCCTAGAAATCCTGGAAGTGAAGGCTACCGTGAAACTCTGGCTTTGATCCGTAAAGTGGGTGAGAAATATGCTGATCAGGTAGTTGAACAGCCTTTTTCAGTCCGCACCTCCACATCGTCCTCTGTGGATATGGTCAATTTGGAACTTCGGTTTCAAGGAACCAAAGGCGGTGCCCCGATTTTAATTGGAGCCCATTTTGATACTCGTCCTTTTGCCGATGAAGACCCCAATCCTGAAAATTGGTCTGAACCTATTTTGGGTGCGAACGATGGTGGTTCTGGCACGGCAGTTTTGCTTGGGCTGGCGCAATATCTCAGTCAGCACCCTGTTGCCCGACCTGTGCATTTGGTTTTTTTTGATGGAGAAGATTTTGGCGGCAAGGATTCCGGGCTGAAACTGCTGGGGTCGACCTTCTACGCTCAGCAACTGATCCAGATAGAAAAAGAAAAATGGCCTTACTGGGTGCTGGTCATCGACATGATTGGGGATAAAGATTTACAGATCTTTAAGGAGACCTATTCGCTCAAAGGCAGTTCGCGCTTTCTCGATAAAATTTACGGTGTTGCCAAAGAGCAGGGCGCACTGTCATTTAAAGAGTCCGTGAAATATACTATTTATGACGACCACTACCCCTTCCACCGCATGGGCATTCCATCTACTGTTCTGATAGATTTCGATTACCCCTACTGGCACACGCTCGAAGACACGCTGGACAAATGTTCCATTGAGAATATGTTTTCTGTTTTCTCTGTGGTGGCAAAGACGATTGAAGATATGTAGCCAGCGTAGCGCTGGACCCAAAGAGTTATCTCGGATTAATTTGCCCATTGCCCCTGCGGCTAGTGAAAACTTTTAATATCCACAGATTAGTTGGAATTTAAAAATCACCTTCATTGATAGTGAGGATGTCCGGGGAATCAGGGTTTAGCATATAGGATAGTCTGAGGGTAATATCTCGAAAGAATTTCTTTTTGTCATTGCTTTCAGGGTCCGTCAAAATCATCAGGATCATTCGTCCCTTTTGATCTTTCCCGCGAAAAATAATGATTCTGCTTTCATCTATTTTGGCGTTAGTGACATAGCCATCCTTCATGTACTTTTTCTTGATCAAATAATTGCGTAGACGATTAGCCGCATCGACCACCTTTCGGGCGTCCGGTTTGGGTTCAACGGGTTTTCCCCAAACCACATTGACCTGAATCAGTTTTTTAGATTTATACCCGAATACATAGCCCACAACCGCTTTTCCCCCTTCCGGAAGTACCTCCTGAACCTCGATCTCAAGGCTCACAGTTTTTTCTGTGGGGTGGACGTTACGCTCGACCTTGCTTTTGGGAATCTTGAAATCTTTGGTGATAATTTTCAAGACACTCTTTTCGCTCATGCCAAAACGGGCGGAGCGAAACCCTTTCACATCAGCCCATTTCTTCGCAGATACTGATGATTCTGCGGCTGAGGATTTGGGGGGTGTTTTGGATTCAGCCGGTTTTCCCAGTATTGTTATGAAGAAAAAAACAACAACACTTGACCATCCTGCTCTGCTCAATAACATCAATCGTCCTCCACGATTTGTTCTGCCCCTACCCTCTGAACCTGAACGGGTAATATCTCACTTGCCTCTTCAGCTGTCGGAAATTATTGGGGGTAATTCAACCACTTTCCCTGCAACTGGCGTCCTGATCATCTTGCAAAACCAACCTGCTCACCCTATCAAATAAATGCTATTCCGTCGATAGACGAGTTATATTTAATTTTATTATTAAGATATTTTTTTGTTAATAAATATATATATTTTATATCGCCAGGCCAATTTATTATTGATTGTCCTTGTAAATATAACATTTTAGTGCTATTAGGGATACGCTATCTTTAGATAGCTTAGCTATATTTAATTTTATTATTAAGATATTTTTTATTAATAAATATATTTTATTTTCTTGTCAAACTAATTTTTTATTAATGGAACCAACCTTCAATTCCCCCATGAAAATTAATTCTCGCATGAAAAAACCAACCCGGCTATGTTGCGGTTTCTTCGCAATAGCTTTTGCTAATCTGTTTTTTCTGAGTTCAGTTGTTTTTGCTGCGGACCAGACGGTTTCTACGGCTCTCACTGCAACCCAATCTTTCTCAGCGTCTGGCGATGATTTGACTGTAACCGCCGCGGGTTCGATCGTTCCTGCCACCCCGGCCAAACCCGCGTCAGCTTCCACGGCTACAGCTGGTACTTCCAACAACGGAGATGCGGTTGATTTCAGCGGCTCGGCTAGCGATGGAACGATAACTTCAGCCGGAACGATCACCGGTGGACAGGGCGGTGCCGGTGGCGATGACTCTGATACAGGAAACTCAGCAGGTGCTACAATCGGTGGTAATGGTAGCAGTGGTTCCTTCGCTATCGATTTTAATGTGGGTAACAGCATCACGATCACTGCTGGCACGGTGACCGGTGGTGCCGGGGGTGCTGGTGGCACGGGTGAAGGGTCTAACGATAGCAGTGGAGGGGCAGGTGGTTCAGCGGGTTCAGGTGGAATGGGTATCGATACCAGGGGTGCAGGCGGTGTGACGATCAATATAACCGGCGGCGCGGTAGCCGGTGGTGCCGGGGGCAAAGGGGGTGACGGCGGCACGCCCACAACTGTTA
>JAJDBI010000210.1 GCA_029261435.1 Nitrospinaceae bacterium | reverse complement strand
AGCGGTTCAAACTGTCACCTATATTTCAAGTCGGTCATCCGGGTTATCAACGTTTTTTTATCTGCTGGCCTTTTACATTTTTTCCAGATTAGTTCGTCCGCGGAAGGAAGACTTACCCCATAAGGGAAAAATACTCCTCATCCTCGGAATTTTTGGTATTTTTTTTCTGGGAATAGGAACAAAGGAAATTGTCGTCACCTTTCCAGCAATGGCGATCATTTATCTTTGGCTCATTACTCCGACTCAGCAGAGACGGTTTTTGAAAACAAAAATTGGAGCCCTGCTTTTATTTATTTTTATTTTTTTCTGTTATCGCTACATTGATCAAGGCGGCATTATTTCTTTAAAGGCTGACCCCCTCTCGGGAGAAACCAGTCGCTATTTGTATTTTCTCAGTCAAATCAAGGTAGCCATCAACTATTATCTCTTCAAACTATTTCTGCCTTTTAATCTCAATTTTGAGCCGGACATGCGTTTATTGTCCGGGTTTAAGAACGCGCAATTCATTTTTTCATTAGTGGTTATTGGGTTGGGGGCTACGATAGTTTATCGACATCAGTCTTCACTTTTTAAATTTGCTGTTCTCTGGCTTGTAATCACATTGCTCCCCACATCCAGTATCATTCCTCTCAAACAAATCGTTACTGAACATCGTATCTACTTACCAGGGCTGGGGTTCAGCCTTGCCTTCGGCTGGGTTTTTCTAAATGTTCTACAGTCTCGAGTTGTTACAACTGGTCTTTTATTGATATTTTTATCTTTAAGTTTTTTACTCACTGTGAACCGCTCGCTCGATTACCGATCCGAAGTTTTGCTGTGGGAAGATACGGCAAAAAAATCACCCAAAAAAGCACTGGTCCATAACAACCTGGCGACCGCATATATGGAAACTAAAATGTTCCTGGATGCCGAACGAGAACTGGCAGTCACCCTTCAGCTTAACCCTACCCAGTCCGATGCCTATGCAAATTTAGGTCATATTCATTTCCAGCGAGAAAACTGGAAACAGGCTATCGAAGAATTTAATCGTTCCATTGTCCTGGGCTCTAATAAACCAGACACCTATTATTTTGCAGGCCTTGCATGGAACAAGCAAGGAGCCTATGCAGAAGCAATTCCCTTTTTGCAACGGGCCATCAGCATGAAACCGCATAAAGCCCATTACCATTTTGATCTTGGAAACGCATATCAATATACAAGATCTTTTGATGAAGCCTTGCAGGAGTTTCGCCGGACACTGGAAATTCAACCAATGCACCCACAGGCACAGAACAATATCGGCGTCATATTCTGGAATTTAAATTCCTATGAAACAGCTGAGATTGAATTTAAAAAGGCCTTGGAACTTCAAAATGATCTTCCAGAAATCCACCACAATTTGGCCGCCTTGTATGTGAAAAGCAATCGTTACACCGATGCCATTGCTCATTTGAAGGAAGTTCTTAAACTGCAACCGGAAAATCCAACTGCTAAAAAACTAATAGAATTTGCCCTGGGCCAGGCGAAGGATGGCCCATCATGATACCCGGCAAGTCTAAAATTTCCCAAACAAAGGTTGGCTATTGCCTGCTCATCTCTTTACTTGGAGTTTTGATATTTGCCAATCATCTCAATAACCCCTTTCAGTTTGATAGCGTTCCCTACATCACTAATAACGCGAATTTAGAAAACCCAGGAGCCCTGCTGACCGCTGAATTCTGGAAGGATCAATTCCTGGCACGCGGCCTGCTTAGAATGTCTATAGCCTTCAACACTCATCTCGATGGTTTTCAACCATTCGGGTATCACATTCTCAGTCTCCTCTTTCACATTATCAATGCTCTGCTTCTGTTTTTCGTTTTAGAAAAATCTTTTCGTCGATTCGGTCTTAATGAGATGGGCTGGGGGAGTAGGAGAATCTGCAGCGTTGCTTTTTTTGCTGCGGTTTTATTTCTCTGCCACCCGATTCAAACTGAATCTGTTATTTACATCATGAGTCGTTCTGAAGTCCTGGCCTCGACTTTTTACCTTTTCGGGTTTCTATTATTTCAACAACTATTGGAACGCACCTCAACTTCGCGAGTGCAATATGGTTTATATTTTATAATTATTTCTTTTGTTGCCTTGTTAGGTTTCAGCGTTAAACAAATTCTTGCGACCCTGCCCGCAGTGATGGTTCTGTACTACCTTTTCAGTTGCTCCAATCATTCCCCGGTCTGGAAGTTTTTAAGAAAATGGAAATGGCCGATTTTGAGTACCTTCTCTATTTTCGCCGGACTTTTGTTTTATAAACTATTTACTGATGAGACATTTTTAATTGGTCCCTCTCGAACCGACGAGATGGTTGGTAGAGCCAAGTACATGCTCAGCCAACCAGCTGTGATTGTTTTTTATTATCTAAAAAAATTGCTGTTTCCCATTAACCTCAATGTTGACCCCGATGTAGAAATTATCACAAGTTTTTTTTCCCTAAGCTTTTTAATCCCTGTGCTTAGTATTGCTTTATTGCTGTTTGGTTCTCTTCGAATATTTATAAGCAGGTTCTTTTTCTTTTATCTGTGCTGGTTTTTCATTATCCTTTCGCCATCTTCTTCTATCGTCACTCTGCACGATCTGGCCGCAGAACATCGGATCTATCTTGCTTCAGCGGGAATATTTATTCTATTGGCCTGCTGTGCCGCAGAAGTGACCCGCAAATGGGGAGAAACTCCGCCACTACAAATTGTTCTTATTTTTTTTGTATTTGTTGGATTGCTGGGTGTGTTGACCATGAAACGGAATGCAATCTGGCAGTCGGAATTATCACTCTGGCAGGATACCTATCAAAAATCTCCTCATAAACTACGCCCTCTTATTAACCTGGCAAGAGCTCATAGTATGCAGGGTGAAACCGAAAAGGCTATAAAATATTATCAGGAAGCCCTGCTCAAAGGGCCGGGAGTTTTTGCAACTAATTATAATTTGGGTGACCTTTATCTGGCTAAAGGGTTGGTGACTGATGCTATCCCACATTTTCTTCTGGCCAGCAGAATTAAGCCGGAAATTCCCGAAACTTTTGCCAAGCTTGGTGAAATTTACCTGTCGCAAAATAAATTTAAACTGGCAGACTCTTATTTCAAACAAGCTGTGGAACTCGAACCACGTATGTCCGCTGCGTTCAAAAACCTTGGCGTCTTAAATTTTTACCACCTCAATAATACTCAACAGGGCCTGGCCTATTTTTCTCGTTCCCTGACTCTGAATCCGAACCAGCCTGAGGCCGATAAAATCCGCGAACTTTTAGCTCAATTTCGTAGCCCGTGAAAACTTGAACGCTCTTTTTAGACCTCCTTGAAGCTTTTCAAGGTGAAAACTGACTGAATTTTTGAGCCTGAAGTTGAAAATTTTGCCAACTTTATTGGGTATGTGTTATATTCCTACCCTAGCCTTTATGCCCCAGAGGGGTACTATATTTCGGGCCAAATTTGATAACACAATCAAAGTGCCGGAGTGGTGAAATTGGTAGACGCACAGGATTCAAAATCCTGCGAGGGCAACCTCGTGTCGGTTCGATTCCGACCTCCGGCACCATTTGTTATTCAAATGCATAGCAAGATTTACTTACCCCGGCAGTTACATCACTTCCCGCCATATAATTTTTCAAGATACAAATTTGAAATACAACACCTTGTCGAGATTATGGCTTCTATTCAAAAAAGAACCCGGGAAGATGATAAAACCAATAATTGAGCTCTAGTGAGAGTAACTGATCACCCCAAAGATCAGTAACTTTTGGTATGCTATCTGATGCTTAAATGGAGTCAAGAAAAGGAAATCCTGTTCCGGGTAAAAAAACACTGTTCGCACATTACTAAGAATGGAAAACGTATTTTCGACAAATTTATTGATCAATACCCCACCCCAATTTTATCTGAAAAAAAGGCATCGCAAGAAAAACCATTCAGCTTTACTGGTGGAAAACCCAATCTGGAACCAACCGATTGTGTAACATCTCTGCAGCTGTTATCTTTGAGTGTAGAGCTTTGCTTCAAAAGAGGATTACTCATTTTTCATGATCTTCGTCACTCTACTGCATCTTACCTGGTTATGAATGAGGTACCCCTGCTAGAGACAGTAGTTATATTTGGTCACAAGACTTTACAGATGAAAGTCATATTTCTAAGATAGCTGTTTTATGTCCTTTAGAAAGATGAATAAGAAGGTGTAAGGTGTTTGGTAGTTTTCAAGAGAGGAATTGAACTAACCTCTTCATTATGGCGATGCATATTCATATGTCTCTACTTAGGATTAACTTTCTATGGAAATTAATTTAGCCTCTAAAAAAATTTTCTTAACAGGGTCATTTGTCACTTTAGGAATATTCCTGTGCTTGCCATCTAGAATTTCATCCTGGTTTGATGGTCTTCCCTGGAGCAATGGAGTAGAGACCGTCAGCACTGCCCTTATCATTCCTTTATTAGTGTTCGTGGGACGAGCCTTTCTCTCCAAGAGAGTTACCTTCCTGATACTCATTTCATTATTAGCCTTAAAGAGTGTTCAATTTATTGGAGCTCCCGAAGCTGGATGGCAAATAAAAGTTTTCCCAAGTTTACAAACTTCGGAGAAAGGTGATTTCACAAGAACCTATTCTACAGTGTGGCAGGAGGGGGTCTCTGGCATTCTGAAAAGGCCATGGACCGACAAGAAAGATTTCCCCCTTGACTGGTTTTTGCCTTTGCTCAAAACAACCGAATCAAAAGATTTTAATATAATAACAGGCCCCATTGAGGAAAAATTTAACAACCTCTCCCTGTGGCTGAGTGTTTATGGATCCTTTCGCCTGCCTCAATCCACTAAACTTGTCATATTGACTCAAGGAACAGGACAAGAATACATACAAGCAGTTTCAAAAAAAGGGGAAACATTTGCCATTCCCATCGCCCATAAATTGGAAGAAGTTTCAGAGCTGGCGAAACCTTTTTCATCGGAGGTCGATTGGTCCATTTCAGGGAAACTTGAATACATTGGGAGCACCTGGGCTTTTCAGCCATTGCTAGTTGATCAGGAGGGCGCTGTAACCTCTGCTTTTGGGAAAGGGGCACTTTGGCAGAATAGCTCGGTCTTTTCCTTCACCGACCAGAAATTGCTGCGCCATCAATTTTTAAGCAAAGTTATTGATTACGGATTTTTAATCTTTTTAGCCATCTGGTTTATATGGTCCATGCGCCAGTTATGGGCCAGGCAAATCTTAACCCTGCCGCTGATTATTTGGAGCACAACAGCAACTCTTCTACCCTGGATTCTGGCTCCTTTGGCGTCCAAGCTCGTTTGGCTATTATTTGCAAAGAAGATCCTTTCTACTCCTCTCAACCCACAATATCTCGCCATCAGTATTTGTGTTGCATGCATCGGTATAATGGCCTGTTCCCATTCACGTCCAGACTTAAGATTAGACCGATATCAACACTTCGGTACTAAAGTATTTTTACTCTTTGGTCCCGCCTTACTCTCGTACTTTACCATCCGTTGGTGGCCTCAACTTGAAAGAATTTCTCTTTGGCCATTAGGGGATGACCATACCGCCTACCAATCTTTTGCCCGATTAATTGTGGTTGAGGGACAATTGCTGACGGCAGGAGAACCCATTTTCAGATACAATCCCTTTTACCGATATATTGCAGCTTTTTTTCATTGGCTATTTGGTCCGTCTGCCATAGCACAGCGACTGGCAGATGTGTGGTTCATTTTAGGAGCAGCATCCATGCTCGCATCAATTTCCAGAAAGCTGCAAATTTCTGCGTTCTTCTCAATTTTGATTCCTATGGCACTTACAATCACTTACCTGGCGGGAGATTACTGGCATCATATAGGCTGGGGATTGGCGGAGTATTCGGCAATGTTTTTTTTGGTATCCGCTATTTATTACCTATCTCTAGGCTCAGGAAGTCTTGCCACAGTCCTGACTGCCGGAGTCTTTGCCGTTATAGGCTTCTGGCTCCGCCTAGATCATATTGGGGTTTTAGCGGGCATTGTTTTTTTTCTTATAGAACCAGAAAAGGGATCGTGCTCAATGGTGTGGAAAGATTTTATTCATAAGGTTAAAATGAACTTGAAACCCATCGCCGTGTATTTAGGAGTGTTAGGCTCAGGGTTTTTAATCCTGATGCTGAGAAATTGGTTTGCTGGCGGTCAATTTGTGATTCACTCTTCCAATCATCCTAACTTTTCCAAAGCTGTGACATTGGAAAATTTTTATTATATTTTTGCAGGAGGGAATAAATTCTCATCAGGTCCATCATTAGGCCTATTAGCAGTTCCATCTTTAACCCTATTATTGGGAACTATTCTTGGATTGACTGCATTGATATGGCGCCCGTGGCCATTGGCAAGACTACCCCTGAGTATCGGGATCACTCTGACCGGTCTGTTGTCGGTCTATTTTTTTCTGCATGCCTGGGGTTATCCTCCCCGCTACAGTATTCATTTGTTGCCCATTACAGTACTCACCCTGGGAGTCATACTGGATACTTGCTGGAAACGCTTTCAAGCCTCTTCTCCACTACCATAAAATACGGAGTTTGTATTTTTTATACGCTTTAGGTTCCAAAAAAGTGCAGACACTCCCTTCATACTCTTCATATCCGACAAGATTGCAATTTGTATGTTGTCAAAGCTCTGGGCAGTTTGTTAGGCTTAACCCTTGTAATTAAAACCTTTTAGAAAAAAGTTTAATGAGTGATTCTCACGGCCCTCAGGCAAAAGCCTACTGGAAAGAAAATATCCGTCTTGTTCTTTCACTTTTAACCATTTGGTTTGTAGCTTCTTTTGGAATGGGCATCCTGTTTGCTGATATCCTGGATGAGTTCCGTTTCTTTGGTTTTAAGTTTGGCTTCTGGATGGCCCAACAAGGTTCCATTTTTTGTTTCGTCATTCTAATTTTTATTTATGTCTACAAGATGAACAAACTCGACCATAAATATGGGGTGGATGAGGACCGGGACCATTTCACCCCTGACGACACTTATTACGAAAATAAGGAACCTGAAGAATAATCATGGATGTTCAGACTTTAACTTTTATTTTCGTTGGGACCACCTTCGCGCTTTATATTGGCATCGCCATTTGGGCACGAGCTGGAAATACGGATGATTTTTATGTCGCCGGAGGAGGAGTCCCTCCGCTCGCCAATGGTATGGCAACAGCCGCTGATTGGATGTCGGCCGCTTCATTCATCTCCATGGCTGGAATCATTTCTTTTGTCGGTCGTGATGGTGCTGTTTACCTGATGGGGTGGACAGGGGGTTATGTTTTGCTTGCATTACTTCTGGCTCCCTATTTACGCAAGTTTGGTAAATACACAGTCCCTGATTTTATTGGCGATCGTTATTATTCTGACATCGCCCGGTTGGTCGCTGTTGTGTGTGTGCTATTTGTTTCGTTCACCTATGTGGCAGGTCAAATGCGCGGGGTGGGAATTGTTTTTTCCCGTTTTCTTGAAGTTGAAATCACCACAGGTGTTCTCATTGGAATGACCATTGTATTCTTTTATGCTGTACTTGGAGGCATGAAAGGAATCACCTATACCCAGGTGGCGCAATACTGTGTTTTAATTTTTGCCTTTCTGGTTCCTGCTATCTTCATATCAATTTTAATGACAGGGAATCCTGTTCCGCAATTAGGATTTGGCAGCACTCTTGCCGATGGTTCCAATATCTACCTTCTCGATAAGCTCGATCAATTATCGACAGAGCTTGGGTTTGCCGCGTATACAGCAGGCAATAAATCTACTATTGATGTGTTTTTTATCACTGCCGCGCTTATGGTGGGTACTGCGGGACTCCCTCATGTCATTGTCAGGTTCTTCACGGTTCCAAAAGTTCGTGATGCTCGTATTTCTGCGGGGTATGCTTTGGTATTTATTGCCATACTCTACACCACCGCACCGGCTTTAGCCTCTTTTGCCCGGGTCAACCTCATCAACACCGTTAGCAATACAGAATACAAGTTAACACCTTCGTGGTTCAAAAATTGGGAGAACACCAACCTCATCGCCTGGGTCGATAAAAATCAGGATGGAAAAATCCAATATTTTTCGGGTAAAGCATTTAGCGGAAAACCACAGTTTTTGAAAACACGAGGCCCTGAAGGCGAAAGGCAAATTTCTAATACATCTACTGCTAACAACAACGAGCTCTATATCGACCGCGACATCATGGTTTTGGCAAACCCGGAAATCGCCAACCTGCCAAACTGGGTGATCGCTTTGGTCGCAGCAGGTGGACTTGCCGCCGCGCTTTCCACTGCGGCAGGGTTGCTGTTGGTCATCTCCACATCTATCTCTCACGATTTGTTAAAAAAGATGTTCTTGAAGAATATCACCGATCGGCAGGAACTGTTTTTTGCCCGAGTATCAGCGGCCTTCGCCATCATCATCGCCGGATACTTTGGCATCCACCCACCTGGGTTTGTTGCGCAAGTAGTTGCGTTCGCATTTGGTCTTGCGGCTTCCTCATTTTTTCCGGTTATTTTGATGGGAATTTTTTCGAAGCGCATGAACCGGGAAGGCGCAATTTCAGGAATGATAACGGGTCTTGCCTTCACCGCTGGCTATATCATTTATTTTAAATTTATTGACCCATCTGCCAACTCAGCAGAAAATTGGTGGTTTGGAATTTCACCAGAAGGAATAGGAACTATGGGGATGGTTTTTAATTTTATTGTTGCCATTCTGGTCAGCCGAGTCACTGCCCCACCCCCGGATGAGATTAAAGACATGGTAGATGATATACGAATTCCCCAGGGTGCCGGGGCTTCGTACCACCATTTAGAATCATAAGCTGGAACTCTCCTGCTTCACTAGTGGACCTTGAACATCAGGAAGGTCATATCATCAAACTGGGGAGCATCCTGTGTGAACTGCTGAATGGCATCGCTGATTTCTTTGAGTGTCTCTTCTGGCGTTCCCTCTGATTTCAGGAGAATGGATTGAATGCGCTCCATACCGAATTGTTCCATTTGTGGATTCACCGGTTCCACCGCCCCATCCGAATAAAGGAATACCAGATCTCCCTGTAAAAGAGAAAAATCTTCCTCGATGTAATTGCTGTTTTCCACAATCCCCAGGGGAATTCCTCCAGCTTTACCCGCTTCCATTATATTTTCATTTCGCCTTATCATGAGAGCATGGTGACCTGCATTGCATATTTTTAGTTTTCGGTTCTCGATATCCAATAATAGGTAGGAGGCAGTAGCAAACATCCCTTTACGAGATCGACTAGCTAAAATATTGTTCAATTGTGAAATGACCTTTACAGGGTCTGAGTTGATGAGCGATACATATCTTATGTCGCTCATCAAACGCGCCATATATAAAGCTGCCGAGACACCCTTTCCTGAAACATCACCAAGAACGATTCCTAACTGGTTGGAGTCAATTTCGATGAAGTCATAAAAATCTCCGCCAACAAATTTTGCGGGAACAGTATGAGCAGAAAATTCATAATTTGGAAGCTTGGGGGGCGATTCCGGCAAGAATCCTTCCTGAACCAGCGTAGCCAGCTTCACTTCACTTTCTATTCTGTTTCTTTCCAGGATCATTTTTTCCAGCTGCTTTTCAGCTTTACGAATTTTAGTGATATCCCTTCCATATATATTAATGTAAGCAGATTCGACAACCGGCATAAGTTCAAAAGTGAACAGTTTGTCTCCATGGCCCAGCTCCAGTTGCTGGTTTTCTTTCAGGGATAAAGCGGTTTCTATCGATTCATGAAAAATAACAGGAAGGGAATTTCCTACCTTGATATTCCAATCATTAAAAACTGTGACGGCGGCCTTATTGGCGTATAAAACTTCTCTGGTTGCTCCGGCACGAAAAATCGGATTCGGGTTTTCACCGGGGAGTTTGGAAATGTCCTCAATTTGTTGAATATGGTTATTTATTTCCCGCTCCATAGTGCAAAACGATTTAGCCAGTCTTCCCACCTCATCTTTCGAATCTATTTTAGAAACAAGGTCACAGGTTTTACCCGTTGCCATCTGCTCTGTAGCATTTGTCAGGATTCCAAGTGGTCGTGTGATCGAGCGGGCTATGAACCATATGACCAACAGCAACAAGCTCATTCCAACTGCCACAAAAGCCTTCAACTCTATCTGCAATTTGTTTACACCTGTCAGCAGTTCCTCCTTGGGAAAAACAACACCCAACGACCAACCATTAGAAGGTAGAGGTGCGTGGAACAGCCAAGCCTCTTCCCCTGTAAATAAATGCTTTTTTGAAATTAAATTGGTCTCACCATTTATCATGCTTTGTCCAAGTTTATGGAGCCCTGGCTTATTTAACTTATCCGCAAGACTAAAGATATTTTGCTTCATGATCAAATCTTGCCGGGGATGGGTCACCAGGGTTCCTTTTTTTGAAATGAGAAATGCATAACCGGTTTCGGCAATTTTTATCGAAGAAACCATTTCCTGTAACCATTTAAGGGAAATATCTGCGGTTACAACACCCGCCAATTTTCTTTCTCCCTTTATGTGGCGAAAAAAGGGAACCGAATAAGTAGACATGATGATATTTCCAGCACCTTCATCATAGTAAGGTTCACTCCACATGGAGTTATTTGTCTCCTTCGGTAACTTATACCAATCCCATGAAAAATATTTGTATGAATCGCTACCTATATAGGTGAGCTTTACCTCATCTTTATGTTTATAAAAATAGGGTGCGAAATAGAGCTTTTGGGGATCAAACATATAAGGTTCGAATGCAATGGTAGCCCCATAAATTTCAGAATTATTATGCACAGTCTGCCTTATGATAGAAAGCAGGTCTTCTTTAGTGTAAGTAGTGACTTCGAGGGTAATAGCAATTTGTTGGGGAATTTTTTCGACAGCTTTAAGAATTGATTCTATTTTATTCAGTGTAGAATAAGACAGGTTTTCTGCAGAATCCTTAAGGTTGCCTTTGAAAATAGAACGGATTTTCTTAGAGTTATGATTGCTGACTATCAAGAAGAATACAACCGAGACTACTATAATCATTGATGTCAGTTTAAAAACAATTCCTCTATTTTTCATCTAGGCGGCCTTGGTCTTCTTTTTAAGAATAACAAGTGAGAAGGTTTACTCTTATAATAAGGTTATCATAGTGCATTAAGTTTAAAGTTTGCATTTTCATAAAATAAAATCGCTCCTAAAAAGTGAATATTACCATTTTTTAGCAGTCCCTTTTAAAAGTTGTTATGAAAAAGTCCAGCCTTGTTTCTATTCTTCCACAGATTTTACAAACTCACAAAGAGTGGTTCGAGTCAAAAGGCAATGGTGGTATATTCGCTGACCTTAGTGAGGAAGATTTGCGTGGTAGCAATTTTAAAAATGCTGTATTGGTCGAGGCTAACTTTCAAGGCGCTGACCTGCGGGGAGCTGACTTTGAAAACGCCGACCTCAGAGGGGCTAATTTACAGGACGCTCAATTGGAAGGTGCCTGCCTGAAAAATGCGAATTTTGAAGAAACTGATCTAATGTGGACAAATCTGGAGAACGCAGACCTCCACAATACCCGTCTAGATGGAGCTTATCTTCATGGAGCGAACCTGAAAAACACCAGCATCGCGATTTCACAGATTGAGCATGCCTGGATTGACGAAGACACCCTATTCCCTCCAGGGTTCAAACACCCCCATAAACCCTGAAAGCATAAACAACACGCTTCAATTTTTTTTTAAAAATCTCTGACCTGCTCCACAAGCTCCGGTTGATCTATAAATGGATTGCGGTTTCCCTGAACAATTTCTATCAAGTCATTCCGTTTTTCTTCCCACTCATCGGGTGGATCTTCGAAATGCCAAGTTCTGAATGAATTTTCCAGACTCTCTTCCAATGGAATTTTATATTGAAATGACATATATAAATATGCCCGGGACGCATTACCACTGATCTCTTTCCTAAGCGTGCCTTCCTTTTTGCAATAACGATATTCCCAAAGACCTGAAAAATTACTTGTCTCGACAGGAATTACTGGCTCTTCCATCATTGGAAAAATATTGTGCATATCGGATTCCATCTTTTTAAACTTTGGCGAAACTTCTGAGCAACATTGAGATCCTTTGACTTTTTTTCTGTCCTGGCGCACACACAGGCTCTTGTTCCAACACTTTAATGATTTGGCGAATACATTTGGAGGCATCAAGGCCGCCCAAATCAGTTTTTGTGACTCACCTTTGCCAAGCAACGGACCATCACTACATAAATTTGGGAAAACCTGCTTTAATTTATCAAACACACAACCACAATGGAACGTGCGACGTTTTCCGGAAGTAAGGTAGATTTTTTGAAGCTGCTTGTGTGCAATTTCGCTGCTGACCAAACTCGATGGCTGGAACGGGTTAATATTTAACTGCTGCCCCATTCCAGAGGCTGGGATTCCTAAAGCTCCCAATATTAAACAAATAATTACCATCGGTTTAATTCGCATAGGATGAGTATATCAGTTAATAGAAACCCTCAAGGTCTGGCACTCTCATTATTCTTTTCAATATTTCTAAGTTCGATTATGGCAGATACAACGTGCCGCGAATCTTTCATAGCCTTTATATAATATTCTTTGGCTTTAGAAAAATTTCCCTGCAGGCTCTTGGTTTTTCCAAGTATTAAATATGTTCCCAGGCTATAAGGGTTTCGGTGAATCACTTCATTAAAATCATGTTCTGCTAGAATCAGGTTTTGGCTGTTTTGAGACATCCGAAACATTTCAAGGTGAGCAATACCGGACAAGTAATAAGGCCTTCCACATCGATGGCATAACTGTTTTGCGTTATCGGTATTTGCAAACATCTCCTCCATGGTGGCACTCATTGGAATATCATGCGAGATAACTCTTTGATAACTGTAATACTGCACAATCACGAAAGCTCCCAGCACCATAAAAACTGGAACCACCTTGGCTTGCAAACCCTTAGTGTCTATTTTGACACCCCATTTATTATGCCTCTGAGTTTCTCTGTTTAATACTTCCACCGAAATAACTAAAGATACAAAATAATAAATAAAGTTTGAGGTCAGCCAATTATATTCAATAGTATTGTTAATGAGTAAACCCAGTAGGGAAGTCACAATATAAAAATTTATTTCCACTACCTTTGTACTTCCCCTTTTAAATATCCCGCCAAGCGTCGTGCATAAAGAAGTGAGGCAGATCATCAGCAGCCCAAACCCTATCAGTCCTGTTTCTGCTGCAGTTTGTAGATACATATTATGAGCATGCAAAGGAAGACGGCTCAGTCCTGTCTGTGGGTATAATTCGACAAACGTCCAAAGACCGCTCCCCATTAACCAATGCTCTGTAAAAATTTTCCACGCCCCCGACCAATACATCAATCGAATTCCCACACTACTACTCATCCAGTCCTTTATTATCTCAGATTCCGTCACCTCCCTTATCCCGGCAGTACTTCCTATGGGTGCTAACAGGTTTGGTTCCAGGATGAGCTTTAGCAGACCAAAATAAATTAAAATTGATACGATTGTGCCAAGTCCAACGAGCTTTGCCCGGTGGGGTTTTTTTGTAACAAAAAAATATATAATGATTGCGGCAATTTGAAGACATGCCGTCAATTGCCCACCCTGTGATTTAGAAAACCCCAAAGAAACTAAAATCAAAATCCATGCAAGACCTGTTAAAAATTTTTGAAATGAGCTTGATGATCGAAAGTATAGATATACTCCGATTGGAATATGAATCAGAAGATACCCTGAATAAAAATTGGCATTTGTAAAAATTGACTTTGAATTCAAAACTCTTGTCCAATTCATTTGGAATAAAAAAGGAAAAAATTGTTCAATTATTCCAGTAGTGGCCAAAATTCCGCCAAAAGTAAAAACCATTAGCAGTGCTTTTTCTAGTATTTCAATATCTTTGAGGAAATAGATAAGAGCTATGGATAAAAAGAGGGCACTGAGAATTTTTACAACGGGGTATATGCTCAAATCAGCATTTGAGGAATGATAAAAAGTAATTACTGAATAGAACAAAAATAAAATCAAACTGATTGATAAGGCCCTGACACCACAAACCTCTTTCTTATCACGATGAAAAAAAGCCATGCCTAAAAAGACCAGGGAAAGAAAAGCCATTAATGCATTCATATCGTGGATATTTTGGTAGAGAGTATTGTTCTCACACCCCACGACCACAACAGCAAACAAATAAATGACTGAAAAAGCTGGCAACATAATTGCTAAGTCTCGAATAACAAAAAAATAGGATGCTTGGAAATTACCTTCTCTTTATAAACATGTGGTAGTTCGGGGCAGGGTTGAAGGAATGCAAATCCATTTAAAATATGAATGTTTTTACAGCATGAATTGGTTAAGCCATTTTTCCTTGTAATTCCTTAAGATACTTTCTTCGAAGAAAATATCCCATGCAAATTAAAATCGTGGTCACACTTATTGCCAATCCTAGTTTGAAAGAAAAGGGGTCATATTCAAAGCGCACTCGATGCTCCCCAGGCTCAATAATAACAGCGCGAAACAAATAGTTTGCTCGGTGGATCTCTCTTTCCTCACCGTCTACATAAGCTTTCCACCCGGGATAATAACTATCGCTTAAAAACAAGAATTGACGGATAGATGAATTCACAGCCAGGTCAACTGTATTGCTTTTATATGATGTGGTTTCAACGGAATCGTGCTTTTTAAGATCCAGGTATATTTTCTTTTCACAATCGAAGTCTTCAGGTTGTTCTTCAAGCAGCACCAAAGATTTCGGTTTTAATTGTTTGCCCTGAAAAAAAACTCTATATTCCCCATCATTTTTAACTATTTTGCAGTTGGGCACAAGAAAAGCACGTGGAAGCATTGCCCTATTTTCATATACCTTTATGCCTACTTTATTCTCCATTTCCTTGTTTTTTTCTGGGTCTTGCAATCTGGGATAAACAGAGTGGACAAGCTTAAAATTTGGAGAAGTGATGGGGGGAATGGACACTACGTATTTCACGTTCATTAAGTTCAGCAACATTTGACTGTCTGTAGGTGGTGCAGACTTGATCAATTCCACTAACTTTTTCCAACGTGCCTGTTGAGTAACCCCTATACCATCCATATTAAACAGGCTTCGAGTACCAAGCAGGCCCAGTATAACTTTTTCCTTTCTGATATCTATTCCTTCCCAGTCTTTTAAATTGGAAGGCGTTGCTTTGCTAGTTTTCGAAGTCACATAAAACCTGAACAGCTCTGGGTCGGCTCGCATAAACTTCGCATTTTCGCTTAGTTTTTGGCTCTCAATATAGTTTTCTTTTTCGTAGAACATAAAATGAGCAAAAAATAAATCTGAGATGAATAGTGCAATTAATGCTCCCTGAACAAAGGTGTGTTTTATTTTTTGGCTGGAGTATAAAAATAAACCGAGACAGAACAGGCTGGAAAAAGCCAAAAAGCGTTTAATATTAAAAAGATTAGATTCAGTTTCATTATAATTAGGGTGATCCCATCCTATGGATTTAAAATATGCAACAAGAGGTTCATTAAAAAGGTTTATAATTCCAAACACGAACATGCTGAAAAACCCAAGGGATAAAATATAGCGGGCCCATCTCTGACTTTCTGGCTTGTCTCCTGTCAGTTCCTTTTTAAAATAGTCATACCCCAACCCAGCCAATATGGAAAGGATCAAAACCGCCATAAAGATGAATTTGACGGGATAACGTAGCTTGTTGAATAACGGTAGGTAATCATAGAGGAAGTGATGAAACAGGGTGTTTTTCCCCATTGCCAGACCAATAGAGATAAAAAATAAGAGAAGGAAGCCTTGTGCTCGCCGGTCCCATTTTTTTAAGAAGAATATTGCCAGTAAAAAGGGTATCCCCCCCATGTAAATGGTTCTCAGCCAATTTTGGTTTTCCCAGTATTTTTTCAAATCCGTCCCCACACCATTTTGGTCGGGCAGGAAAAACTCTACCAAATCATATGGGTGTAGAGACCAGACTCCTGCCAAATGGTAGGAAATACCCTCCGACCGAACGGAGAACTCAGATAGCTCCAAAAAGGGGATCAATTGAACCGCCGACAAACCAAAAAAAACTGTACAAAAAATCGCAAAGAAAATCATGCGGCGTCGAATTTTAATGTAATCACCGAGCTCTAATACCAGCTCCGGAAACAGGGTCAGAAAAAATGTCACCCCGAAAATCAGGTAACATACTTCTATACCGCCACCCAGAAACATTAATACACCTACAACACCGGATAAAATTGCATGGGTGGGATTGTTGTTTCTTATCGCTGAAAAATAGCAAAGCAAATATAACGGGACCCATGTGACTGACAATAAGGTGCTCAGCATATGGTGCACAGAAATCAAATAACCGGATAGCATGAAACCTGCTCCGGCAATCAATGATGCCCCCTGGCTGGCTTTCATTCCTCGCAATAACAGGTAAGTGAACCAGCCTGCGAGGGCAAAATGAATTTCTACGTTGAGATTAAATGCCCAATCAAACGGAAGGAATAAATATAAAATACTGGGGGGGTAGAGCACCCCCGGCTGCAAGGTAGCAAACAGAGGGTGCCCATTATAATAATACGGATTCCACAGAGGAAAAACGAAGTTTTTTACTTCCTCCACCCAGAGTTGGCGTGGAGGAATAAAAAATGGTAGCAGGTCTCTTTCGGCAAAAATCCATCCTCTGATATCACCGAAATAACAGACCGCAAGTACTGCAAAGAACCCAACCGGCCAAAGACACCTAACTAAAAAGATGATTTCTCTCCTGAGTTCATAATTTTATTAAGCATCTGGACCAGAATGAGTTCTGCAAAAATTACAGTTCAGTTTACTATGGCGTTGTTAAATTTGGACCAGCAATGGTTGCTGCTTGAAAATTAGCACCAGTAGCATCGGCTCCACCATTAGTTTCATAGGCCCACGTGTACTTTGTACCGTCATCCAACGTTGCTGTGATTACAGTCCCTCCATCTGCAAGCGTAAAACCAGACGCATCAATACTGGCAGTAACGAGACCGGCATTATAGGTTGCAGCCTTGGTGATCAACTTATTCGCGTGCAACATGGTTATCTGCCCCGCCAACGCACCACCAATTCCATTAGCCACTGAAGTGCGGGCACTGCCTTGCAGGTCAACAAATCGAGGGATGGCAACTGCTGCCAGAATACCCAAAATTACGATGACCATTACCAATTCAATGAGAGTGAAACCCTTGTTATCCTTAATGCAGTTCTTCATTATTTTTCTCCTTTGTTATTACAACCGTTTTAAAAAAAACTAATGCCAAGTAATTGACAAATTAATACTTGTGAGGTTTTCTATTGGAGTTATTGCAATACTTCTGCCAAATCACAAGCAATGGAGAAATTTTCTAATAATTATTGGATTGGGCTTCAAAAGGTGGGGAAAATCAAGGAAAAATCTGGCACTCTGGTTTTTATGCACGAAGACACAAATATCTGGTTTGATCGAGGAAGGTCAAAACGGGTAAATGGTTACCCATTTTGTAACTTCGATTTCTCGATATATCAGGAAAAAGCCATTATCAAAACCACAACCAAATAGGTCGAGCCCAAAAATAATGACAGGCCCACCAGAATATGATTTTTCATGACCCACTCATCCAAGGCAGTGTAAACCGTATCGGCATTTTCTTTGAGCACTTCGGTCGAGTATTCAGTATCCATCTTATGACTAAAACGCTGAAAAGCCTCTGGGTTGACCAAAAACAAACTACAAGCTGCGACCCCAACAATAGATGTAAAAGCAAATAACCACTGGATGGAAATCACTATTATTTCGCTGAAGGCTTGTGCGGCACTGCCCGAAGGGCTGATAACGAGAGAAATAAAATTTTTAGCATCAAAATCCATCAGCAGATACTTCAAGGTAAACAATGCTCCGGCCAAAAACAGACTTCCCACCCACCAACGATTTTTGAGCATCAATTCGTTGGTATCAATATGCATATCCAGGGTATCATCCACCTGCTCGGTGGAAAACCAGGAATTAAATCTACCATTCAGAGAAAGAGCTGCTTTTGGTTTAAATAAGATCAAAGCGCTGTAGCAAAATGCCCCCAACACCAGGATAAAAACCAGGATAAGCCCAGTATCTATTAGTATTTCATATACAATGTTCATGGCATCTTCCTCTCTGATACCTGTTTGAATTTGACCGGGATTACATGACTTTCTTGAACTTTTCCTTCTTCTGCCAGTTCCCCCGCTCTATTTTTTCTCTGACCGACTTTGTTTTTATATAGCACTTAATTTGGTCATTGTCTTTTTCCAATGATTCCTATGTTAGAATCATAAGCCCATTTAACCACAGTTCCGTCTTTTCTTTGATGAAAAACTGAACCGGTTGATTTAAATCCCTCTAGCGTTGTTCCTGTTTGTTCAGGGGTAACACTGACTCCTCCCGGCACAAAAACCCATAAGTCCTCCTCCTCATCAGTACCCGTAGGCGGACTATTCCTGTTACGATCATAACCTCCCGGAACCTTATGAAGCCTTGCAAATGGATTCGCAGGAAATTTAGCAGCAATGCCGTTTATCATATCATTGCCAAAGTTAATAATCAGACTGGATCGCAATACTTCGATGGTTGCTGCTTCTGCCGTTAACTCTGTTCGCTCAGCAACATCTGTGAGTTTCTCAGCTGCAATAGACGTCAGCACACCAATCAAGGTAATCACCATAATGAGCTCAATAAAAGTGAACCCATCTTCTTTGTTCTGGTGATTTAAAAAAGTCTTCATTTTCTTTGACTCCGCTTTCAGGTTTTATCGCAACGGGGCCAACCGCTAGGCCATTTTCGACATATCCCACATAGGCATGAAAATGGCCAGCGCGAGAAACAACACCAAACCCGCCATAAACAGAAGCAGGATGGGTTCAATCATGGAAGACAGGTTTTTGACCGCATGATCCACTTCTTCATCATAGTAGTCTGCAACCTTTTCCAACATTGCGTCTAACGCCCCTGACTCTTCTCCTGCCGCAATCATCTGAGTTACGAGAGGAGGAATGAGTCCGCTTTGTTTTAACGGTGCTGCAAGACCTGTACCTTCCTGTACACTATCGCGGAGCCCACGAATAATAGACGAAATCACCACATTATCGACAACTCTCGCCGTTACATTGAGAATTTCAAGAATAGATACACCCCCTGCCTGCAAAGTACCAAATACACGCGCGAATTTTGCCATGGAAGAACGCAAGACAATGGGACCCATAATGGGAACCTTGATCATGAACATATCCCATTGGTAACGCCCCATTTCGGTGGCAGTGTATTTTTTAAAAATAAACATGAACAGGGCTACTCCCCCCAGCAATAAATACCAGTAATCAAAAAAGGCCTTATTGGTGGAAATGAGAATCTGCGTTGCCAGTGGCAATTCGATTTTAGCCTTCTCAAACATATTCACAAAAATCGGAACCACCTTCCACATCAGTATGGACACGGCAATGACCATCGCCGAAACAACTATTTTTGGATAGCGCATTGCCCCTTTGACCTTGGCATCGTTTTCCATTTCCCTTTCCATCAGGCTAGCAAGACGTTTCAGCAAGTCGTCCATCACGCCACCTGCCTCGCCTGCTGCAATCATGCTCACATACAATTCATCAAAAACAGAAGGATGTCTTTGCATTGCCTCTGATAAGGAAAGACCCCCTTGAATATCAGCCTGCAACTGCTTAACAACTTTTCTGAATTTTCGCGAACTGACCTGTTCTTGAAGAGCTACAAGAATACCCAACACCGGAATACCCGCATTGAACAAGGTAGACATCTGCCGGGTAAATAACACCAACTCTTTGTTCGTGACTTTTTGAAACCGCTCTAACGGGTCTAGCTTCTCGCTCTCTTCTCCTTCTGCCCCCTCTTCTGCCAAACTAATCGTGACAGGGAAATGCCCCATGCGACCGAGTTCACTACCCACTGCTTCGGCATTCGGAGCGTCCATACTACCCGATACCAACTCACCCATTTTATCTCTGGCTTTGTATTCGAATACAGGCATTGTTAATGATTCACGAGTTATATGATCGTAGCTTGGAAAAAGATAATTACATCTTAGATCAATTTCCCACGCCAAATAAAATCTATGCTCTAATCTGAACCCAGTCCGTATTTTTTCATTTTGTTATGCAGGCTTTTTCGGCTGATACTCAAACGATCAGCTGTTTCCTGGCGTTTCCAGTTTTCTGCATTCAGCGCTTCCAAAATCAATTTCTCTTCCACGTCCGACACCAGGTTCTCCAGTTTATCCTGCAAGCTGGCAGTGCCAGGAACTTCTCGAAGAGACCCGGAAAGCAGGGGATATATTTCAAGAAGTTCTTTATTCTCCATAATTTCATCATAAGAAAGTACGATACAACGTTGAACAATATTTTCCAGTTCGCGCACATTCCCGGGCCACGGATACTGCAAAAATGTTTCCATTGCTTCAGAGGAAAAACCTTTAAGGTTCTTTTTGAACTTTTCGTTGTAACGTCCTAAAAAATGTTTAATCAGAATTGGAATATCTTCTTTTCTATTTCTCAAAGGCGGCAAGGTGATGGAAACAACATTTAGACGATAAAATAGATCTTCACGAAATTCACCCTCAGCAACCGCTTTTTCCAGGTCTCGATGTGTTGCAGTGATCAACCGAAATTCAACAGGGATGGACACTTCCCCACCAACACGTTCCAGCTCGCTTTCTTGAATCACGCGCAGAATCTTCATTTGCGTAACCAGAGGCATATCTCCAATTTCATCGAGAAATAATGTTCCCCCATTGGCCAGTTCAAATTTTCCCAGCTTTTGTTTGTGGGCTCCCGTAAACGCTCCTTTTTCGTAACCAAAAAATTCCGCCTCCATAAGCTCCTGAGGTATTGCTGCACAATTTACTTTTATGAACGGCCCTTTATCTCGTTTACTGTGAGCAGACAAAGCCTGGGCCACCAGTTCCTTTCCAGAACCGCTTTCTCCACGAATGAGAACCGAAACGTCACTGTCTGCAACCTTGCGTACTCGCTCTATCACATCGTGAATGGCTTTGCTGTCACCCAGAATCCTGCCAAAACCAGAAACTTCTTCAAGCTGTGACCGTAATTGATAGACTTCTTTCTGCATGAAAGCCCGTTCCAAACCACGACGAATGACAACCCGCAGTTCTCCTATTTCCAAAGGCTTGTTAAAATAATCGAACACCCCCTGTTCCATTGCTTCAATAGCAAGGTCTTTACTTCCGAAAGCGGTGATCAAGATCACCACCATATCCGGGGCTTTTTCTTTGATCTTTGAATAAGTTTCAATTCCATTCATGCCAGGCAGGTTATAGTCAAGAATGACCAAATCAAATGCTTTCTTCGAAAACAGTTTCAAAGCCTCTTCGCCGCTCTTCGCCGCCTGGAAAAAATAACCTTCCTTGGCAAGAGCTTCTGAGAGAAAAAAACGCATTCCCTCATCGTCTTCCACTAAAAGAATTTTTCCCTTTAATTTTTCCGCGGGTGGGTTCACCATTTGCTTAAGAGTCATAAACGTCTTTCTGTTCCACCGGGTCCAACTCTTTTTTAGAGTGTTCTGCAATCGGCAATTCAATATTAAACTCTGTAAATCCATTGGCACAAAGAGGAGTTAAAGTGCCGCCGTGGAGAGTCACGATCTGATGGGTGATCGGTAACCCTAAACCCGTCCCATCTTTTTTTGTGGTGAAAAATGGATCGAACAAGCTCGGGATGATTTCCAATGGAATAGGGTCACCACTGTTTTTAATTTGCACAAATATCTCTCCCTCGACATAGCCCTCTTTGTTGACATGACGACTGGGATTGAACCTGGTGGTCAATACTATTTCTCCTGCCTCGTTAACAGCCTGAACCGCATTTAGAAAAATATTTAAAAATGCCTGCACCAGTTTTTCCTCATCCCCCCAAAGAGCGGGGAGATTGGGATCCATAACCTGCGTGACCCTGATTTTTTTATCATCAATATTCATCTGCACCAGCCCCAGAGCCCTCTCCAAAAGCTTGTTCATGTCACAAAAGTGAAATTCCTTTTTGGAGGGATGTGAAAAATTCAAAAGGTTGGTGACCACACCATTTAGCCGATCAATTTCGCGGATCATAGTTTCTGTATAGGTTCGGGCCTTGTCTCCCTCTTTAAGTTCTTCTCCCAACAATTGAGTCAGACCTTTAATTGAACCCAAAGGATTTCTTATTTCATGGGCGAGGCCAGCAGCCATACCACCTAGTGCCGCAAGCTTGTCCGCTCTTTGCATTTTTTCCGTAATCTCATTGGCACGTGTCAGATCTTTCAGGGTCATGGCCATCCCCGCAAAAGTGTCATCCTTGTCTTTGAGTTGGGATGTTGAAAAAGTCAGTTTTAAATTTCTGCCTTCCCTGTTCACCGCCTCCAATTCCTTTAAAGAACGCTCAAGTTGATTTTGTATGGATTCTTCAATCCAGTTTTCCAATAACGGATCAATGCTCAAAAATTTTAACAACTTGCTGTGAGGTTCGCCGACCAAATCTTCCGACTCACACTTAAAAATATTTAAAGCGCCCCGGTTAACAGAAACAATTTTTCCATGAGGGTCCAGAAGAACCCATCCTCCCGCCATACTGTCTACAAAGTATTCGTTCAAGGAGGACATCATACGATTAAAATCTTTCCCCAATATTCCCAGTTCGTCCAGTCCTTTAATATCCAACCGGCCACTAAAATCTCCCTCGGCAATTTGCCGAGCCCCTGTCATAATTTTTCTCAAAGGATTTAAAATAGCATAAACAATACCCACACCCGCCACAGCCCCGAGAGAAGTAAAGCCCATGATTTCCAGTTTGGTCCAACGTAATAATTCGCGAACTTCGGGTTTTAGGGCGGGCGATAAGGCGAGGATATGGTTATTAACTAAAAAATAGTCAAAAAGAACCAGTGCTATGAAGCCAGAGGAAAAAGCAATGAGAGCAACAACAAAAGGAATAATTATATAAAGACTGATGGGCAGTCTTTTTTTGAAGAGAAAATAAAACCAGTGATTTTCCGAATTCTCATTTAAAGCCATAGTAATGAACTAACTCATCCTTTCGTGAACAACCATTCACCTGCCTGCAATATTAATACTAAGCGGTTCAGTTGGAAATAATATCGGCAAAGGTCACTCGGTTTAATTCATCAACAGTGGTATACCCACCCAAGACTTTGGAAATACCATCTTCTCGGAGTGATTTCATATCCTGGGTTTCACGGGCTTTATCGCGAAGGCTCATCGGAGCCACCTTTTGAAGAATGAGTTCACGCAGGTCGTCGGTGATGACCAGCACTTCAAATATTCCCATTCGTCCTGCGTACCCACTCTTCTTGCAGGCTTTGCATCCTTCTCCATGATACAGCGTAACAGAGGGGGGTGGGTTTCCATTAGGGAAAAGAACAGCCAGTTCTTTTTCGCTGGCTTCATGTTGAACCTTGCAATGCTTGCAGATTTTTCGGATCAACCTTTGGGCCAAAACACCCACAATAGAAGAAGCCAGTAAAAATGGTTCGATTTTTAAATCTGACAGTCGGGATATGGCACCGGGTGTATCATTCGTATGCAGGGTGCTCAAAACAAGGTGACCGGTCAACGCCGCCTGAATAGCAATTTCCGCCGTCTCTGTATCACGGATTTCACCCACCATTATAATATCGGGGTCCTGACGCATTAAAGAACGCAGTCCGGTCACAAAAGTAATATTCGCCTTGGGATTGACCTGCGTCTGACGAATGCCTTCCAGCCGGTATTCCACAGGGTCTTCAATAGTTTTGATATTTCTGGATGGCGAATTTACTTTTGACAGTGAACCATAAAGAGTCGTTGTTTTACCGCTACCTGTAGGCCCGGTAACCAGAATAACCCCGTAAGGCTTTTCAAGCAGCTCATTATATTTAGCCAAACTGGCGCCCATCAGCCCTGAGGCCTCCAGGTCAACCATCAATTTGCTTTTATCAAGAATACGAAGCACCATGTTCTCACCATAAATGGTGGGGCAGGTGGAAACACGAAGTTCAATTTCTTTCGAACCCAACTGAGCCGAAAAACCACCATCCTGCGGAGCACGGGTTTCGGCGATATCCATGTTCGACAATACCTTGATTCGAGAAATCAGGGCTGACTCAACCGATTTGGGCGGTTGTGACGCACCAAACAAAACCCCATCAATCCGGTAGCGAATATTCAATCCGTCCTCGGTCGGCTCTATATGAATATCACTGGCCCCATCATCAAGAGCCTGCTGTAGGATCATTTGCACCAGTTTTGCTACCGGTGTATCCGTTTCCAGTTTCTTCGCTGTCGTTCCCCCGCCTGATACAATTTGCTGGGCTTCTTCCTTTTTCTTATCCTGAGCTCCCAGACTATTAACCGCCGCCTTGATAGAAGCCGCAACACCGTATTCTTCCTGAATAGCCCTTTCGATATCCGCTTCTGCCGCCAGCACAGTCACCACATCCATGCCCGATTGAATCGTCACCTCATCAACGGCAAAAATATTTAGCGGGTCCGCCATTGCCAGTTTCAGTGAACCATTTTCAATGCCTAAAGGAATGATTCGGTGCTTTCGGGCAATTGACTCTGGAACCTTGCGAATCGCTTCCTGGGAGAATTTTATTCCCTGTATATCTACATAAGGGATTTTTAACTGATCTGCCAGACTGTTCAGAAGCTTTTCTTCTGTGATAAATCCCATCAACACCAGAGCTTTTCCTAAAGGAACATTGTTTTGCTTCTGTTCATCCAAAGACTGCATCAGCTGTGCTTCTGTTATTGCTCCGGCTTGCACCAAAACATCGCCTAATTTAAGTTTTTGACGAATAGCCATAAATATGTTTGTCCTTGGTCCGTTTTGATCTTTTAATGAATTGTAAAATCATATGTTACACCCAAAATAACCATATTAAAAGTGCATCTGCCTGTCCTCTGTAAATCTTAACAAAATTGTCACTTGGGCGAAACACAGCCGACAGACTCGCTCATAGGAATATTGGGAACTATTAGTGGAAAGATAGGATTTTTTTTCTCCCAAGGGCAGTTTTTACCCAGTTGTGAGGTATGAAACCCATTCACCTGCAAGTGCGTAAACCCATATATATAAACGTATTGAAGACCCAAGGGGGTGTTTGGCATCGGTTTTGCTCAAGAGATGGGTGCAGGAACTTTATTACAACTTGAATGGAACTTTATAATGCCCGCTAACACACTAGCTATATTCGCCGCCAAAGCCCCGGTAGAACCTACTGCACCTACCCAGGATAAGATGGGTGATGACGGATCAGACTTTAAAGACTTTATGGACACTGCCGTGCATAAAACCGACACGGCTCAAAAACCGTCCAAAGAACACTCTACAGAAAACCAGAATAATGCTCAGGCTGAGAAAACTCAATCCCATAAAACCAAGAAAGAGTCACACGATGATACAGATTACCAGGAGGCTTCTGTCCCTACCGATGACAAGCCTCAATCGACACCCGAAACCGTAACTAAAGAATCACTCGTAGAAGATACGGGAGTTTTGGCCGCTCAATTACAAGAGCTGGATGTCAACCAAGCTGAGTTTGAAGCTTTGATGGAACTACTCGGTTTGAACGGTGACACAGATATGGAAGCCTTACTGCAGTCTCTGTCCCAAGGTTTAAATTTAACTCAGAAGGGAACGGGTGAA
>JAJDBI010000209.1 GCA_029261435.1 Nitrospinaceae bacterium | reverse complement strand
GCCTCTGAGAATAGGGGGGGGTTATATGGCGGGGCCTTGTTGTTGGCGTTACTACCGCCGTTTGTGCTGTTTAGCGGATCGTATGAATATTTGTGGGGGATCACGGGCTTTGTTTATGCTGAAGTCGGATTCAAAGTCATTGGTTTGATCACGGTGTTTGTGGCTTCTCAATACCTTTTTAAAGGCGTCACCTCACTTTTTTCTCACGGTCTAAAAACGTACTGGCCAGCTGATAGTTTGGAGGCGCAAACTGTACGGCCACAGCTTTTTAATGGCTCCATTTTAACGGGTCTTTTTCTGGTTACGGTTTTTGGATGTGGACTATTGAATATGTTTTGGACCTGGTTTGCCAACTTTCTTGCACCGGCTTTGAGCTTTCCAGGAGTTACATTGGGGGAAAGTTCCGTCGAGAATGGTTTTCCTTTTTGGCTTATTGTTTCTCTTTTAACGGCAGTTGCGGGGTGGGTCTATGCCTACTCAACACAGATGCGATCTCAACATCAGGTCTCCAGAGCAAATGGGAGAAGCAATGGATGGTATGTCCTATTTTGGAATAAAGGTTATTTTGATGAAATCTATGATGCTTATCTGGTAACCCCAACCATTAAGTTGGCAAACTGGATGTGGCGAATTATTGATATAAAGGGTATAGATCATTTCATCCATTCTATCGCAACTTTTTCTGTGTATTTTGCAAGATGGTTGTGGCGAGTTGTTGATATAAGGGTTATAGATCGTTTCATCTACTTTATAGCATCTTATTCTGTGGATTTTGCCGGGTGGTTATGGCGAATTATTGATAATCGTTTGCTGGAGCAGAAAGCGGGACAAGTAGCAGAACAAGTTAATGTTACTGAGAAAATACTGCAAGGGATTGAATCTCGTACCATCCAACATCAAATATTGGTAATGATGTTTTGGTTAGGGGCTATGACGGGGCTTTTGTATTTCATGATTTAATGAGTTCTTGATATGCACCTCTATTATATAATCGGATCGGGTTTTGAATGACCTTACGTTATTTTTATTGTGCTGACTTGAAAAGACGAGAGTTTGCTTTTTTCGTAGGACGGAGGTTTTTAAAATGGCTATATTGATGGATCATCTGATTAGCTGGATGATTGCCGTTCCCTTTTTAGGCATCGTCATTCTGGCTATTGTGCGTGATGAAGAATCGATTCGGCGAACTGCCTTTGGCATCACAATAGCGGAGTTTTTCCTTTCGCTGATACTCTGCGGTGGGTTTGATTCCACCCAGCAAGGCATGCAGTTCGTGGAACGAGTAGTATGGATGTCCACATTTAATATTCAGTATGCGGTTGGTGTTGACGGCATCAGTATTCTCATGGTGTTACTCACAGCCTTTCTTTGTCCACTCTGTGTCCTTTGTTCGTGGACGGGAATCACATCAAGAGTACGGGCCTTTCTCTCGCTGATCTTGTTGGTTGAAGGTGCCATGATAGTGGTCTTTACCGCCTTGGATCTTTTTCTGTTTTTCATGTTGTGGGAGGTCACAATGATTCCCATGTATTTCATGATTGTTCTTTGGGGAGGGCCGAATCGTATTGCTGCCGGGCTTAAATTCGTTCTGTATAGCCTTACAGGAAGCTTACTGCTGCTGGTGGGAATATTGGGTGTTTATCTTAATGGAGGGCATACCTACGATCTGTTGGTGTTATCGGAACAATACTATTCTTCCAATCAGCAATTCTGGTTATTCCTGGCGTTCTTTCTGGCGTTTGCCATAAAAATGCCAATGGTTCCCTTTCATACGTGGCTCCCTGACGCTCACTCCGAAGCTCCTACAGCTGGTAGTGTGATTCTGGCTGGGGTGCTGTTGAAAATGGGGGGATATGGATTTTTGCGTTTTTGTTTGCCAATGTTTCCAGAGGCCTCGGCGAATTTCGCTCCATTTATTTTATGGTTATCGGTAGTAGCCATTATCTATGGCGGGTATTTGGCCCTGGCGCAGACAGATCTTAAGAAGCTCGTAGCCTATTCTTCAGTTTCCCACATGGGTTTTGTTACGCTAGGAATTTTTGTGTTCAATAGCCAGGGAATCCAGGGGGCCGTCTTACAAATGTTTAATCATGGGATTACTACTGCAGCCTTATTTATTTCTGTTGGAATATTGTACGAACGCACTCACAGTCGGGCGATTTCTGACTACGGCGGTTTGCATAAACCCATGCCAAGGTTTGTTACATTGTTCTTTTTGTTTTCAGTCGCCGCCTTTGGGCTACCTGGCACCTGCAATTTCATAGGAGAATTTTTAGTCTTAGTAGGAACTTCATCTGTCAGCTTTGCCATGGTTCTTATCTCTATGGGTGGCATTGTTTTAGCTGCCGCATATATGTTGTGGATGATCCAAAGGGTGGTGTTGGGAGAACCATCGACAGAAGCCGCTAAAATACTCCCGGATATATCAAATCGCGAATTGGCTACGCTGATTCCACTGGCGATCCTCGTATTGTGTATTGGATTATATCCAGGCCCATTGATGGAGATGATGGATGAAAGTGTGATTCACCTTATTGAACAAACAACAGGGCTGCGAGTTGATGAAGTATCCCATCTTCCGCATAGGCCCTGAGTAAGGGAATGAGTGAGGGTCGCTAGAAAAATTTCTATAATGGCACCTGATTTTAGTATAGAATTGAAGTTATCATAAAACATTGTTTGTCAAAATCTATTGTTAACATATTGCTTTGGAGGAGCTATGACGAGAGTCATAAGAATTTCAATATCCTTACTCATGTTTTTCTTATTTTCACTTGCGACAATGGTGCACGCCCAGCCAACAAATCCAAATTGTAAGGATATCGCAAAAGAATTGATGCGTGCTGATATTCGAACCAATAAGATTCAAGAACAGATGATAAGGGCTATAGAGAGTGTCTATGAAGATACTGCTGTATATTTCAAAAAACAACAGAAGCCGAATAAAAAGCTAAAACGCTTGGACAGATATAATCGTGGCCTCAATATTCTCGTGCTTAACCTGGAGCAGCAAGTTGTTAAAATGAAGGGATTAATCGAGAAAGCAAAAAAACAAGGAAACGGTTGTCAAAAAATGGTCCGGAATATATCTGATCAGGTAAACGCCACTCAAGAAATTCATGCAAAAATGGTACGATCATTAGGCGATAAGAACTCACTCGAGCATGAGTTTCGAGCTCTTATTGAAAATATAAATTATAAAGCTAAATAAAATATTTTGTAATTGCAAAGTACCATCTGAGAAGAGTGCGTTAAAAGTTTTCAACCAAGTAAGAAAGGACTTAACGGTTACCCGTTAGGTCCTTTTTTTTGCTGCGCATACATCAGCAGAACTATTTTGACCGGGCAAGTCTCTTCCCCAAAGCAACTTTTTCAATAGAGTCTTTTCTATTTTTACTATCTTAACGCGTATCAATCTGGCCCTCAAACACCTGAAGCAATAAGATCAAAAATGAAAATCTCATTGTAAAAAATGGTACAACATATAAGGGTGTAGATCTCCGCATACAAACTTTAAAAAAATCTTCCAAAATGTTTGAGACTATTCTATCCATCCTGTTTTCTCACGCGAAATCTCTCCTTGGGTTTGCAGTCTTTTTTTTATTGTTGGAGTTTGTTTTCCCAGCCAAAATGGACCAAAATCTACTACGGAATGATTCTAAGCTTGATCTGGCTTATTCATTCCTACTCACCATCATATATCTTCCCGTCCAAACCTTTTGCACTCTGCTTGCAGGTTTATATTTTTACGGTGCAGTGGGAATGCCCACAGGTCAATCAACCCCGCCGGTTTCGTCTACCATTTCACAAGAAGCCTCTCATGGGAAAGCCCAGATCTTGAAGAATGGCTCGATACAATATCAGCCCGGTCCAAGTTTTACCGGCTTAGATTATTTCCTCATCAAAAAATCAGACGGTGAAAACAGTCTAATTCAAACCATGATGGTTAAATCTGTAAAAACAACAACAAAAACAGAAGGGACTTCTTCCACAGATAATCAGATGTCCCTTTTTGTTACAAGCAGTGTTCCAGGCGGAAAAATTACCCAGGGCTTGAGGGGATGGTTTCTGAGCACACGCAAAGGGATTCAGCAACAAAGCTTGTGGCTACAGATATTCCTAGCGGTCCTGGCTGTGGATTTTGCGGGGTATTGGAGACACCGGTTTATGCATAGCAAGTATTTTTGGCCCTTCCATACTATTCACCATAGCTCCAAAGAAGTTGACTGGCTGTCAACAGACCGTTTTCACCCCGTCAATCATTACATTACCGCTACCCTGAACCTTATTGTTTTAACGGCTCTATTTTCCGATCCCTATGTGAGTGCAACAGCCATGACTTTACGTCGCAAATACGGGTTGTTCATTCATTCCAACGTACGTATTTCTTATGGTCTTTTTAACTTTGTGGTCGCTAGCCCGTTGTTTCATCGCTGGCATCATTCTGACAATGAAGCCGTTTTTAATAGAAACTATTCCACATTCTTCTCATTTTTCGATTTGATTTTCGGCACATTTTATTTACCTAAAGATAAAAAAGATCCGGAGTCATTTGGATTTTACGGTGGCGAATTGAAAAAAGGGTTGATTGGACAAATGATTTATCCTTTTCTTAAACTCGCTGAAGTGAACAGAAAAGTCTAATTCTGATCGAAGCACATTTCACTCTAACCAGGATCTACAAAAACAATCCATATTCTACCGCTGCAATCTTGTGAGATGGAAACCGTAGATGTTAATCTGATTTTTATGGCTATCATTTTGCCCGGTATGGATGGTGTCGAAGCTATGAATGCTTTTCGGCACATGAAAAATATCCGTGATCTTCCCATATTGGCACTGAGCGCAAATGTAATGGAAAAAGATACTCTGTCGACTTTGGGATCAGAGTTGACTGATTACATTGTCAAACCCCTCAACATTGCCGAGTTTTTGGAAAAAATAAATAAATTTCTTGTTTGAACCGTCGGATTATTTTTATACTGAAGAAAGTTCATTTACTTAAACATAAACTTTACTTAACTGTTCTACGACACTTCAATCCATTTGCCTCATGACTGAAGAGAGTTCATATATCAATGAGTTTTTGGAGGAAGTTACCGAAACTCTTAATCGGTTGGATCGCCAGTTCATAGCTCTGGAGAAGAACCCTTCCAACACGGACTGTCTCACCGAAATTTTTCGTGACCTCCACACCATTAAGGGAAGTTGTGGTCTACTCGGGTTTAACAAACTGGAATCGATCACGCACTCCGGCGAAAACCTTTTGGGTAAACTGCGCGACGGTCAACTGAATGTTGAACCCGTCATTGTCACCAGTTTATTGAAAATGATGGATGCAGTGTGGAAAACAGTAGATTGCCTTAAAAAAAATGGCCGGGAAGGAGATGTGGATTATTCCACCCTGATAGACACCCTGGTATCTCTTGAAAAAGGAGAACCTCAACCCGACAGCTTGCCAACTGAATCGCTTGAATTAGGTAATGTCAGTTCGTTACCTGTTGCCCCCAAATCGACTGATTTACAAAAACAATCCGACATTATCCCTACAACGGACAATCAGGACCTTGTCTCTTCAGAAGACAGTAAACAAACCATAACTACAAAGGAGGACAAATCAGAGGGAAAAAATATTCGTGTCAACGTTGAACTATTGGATTCCTTGATGAATCTAGTGGGTGAAGTTGTCCTCGCCCGTAACCAATTTTCGCGCCTCCTCCATAACAATAACGATTCGATAATCCATGGAACCTCGCAAAACCTCAGCAGAGTGACCACCGACCTTCAAGAAACCGTTTTGAAGGCCCGGATGCAACCTATTAAAAACGTATGGGACAAACTGCCTAGAATGATTCGCGACCTTTCCATGAAGTGCGGCAATAATATCCGCCTTGAAATGGAGGGACAGGACTCCGAACTGGATAAATCCTTGATTGGTGCCATTCAGGATCCTGTGATGAATATCATCCGAAATGCCATCGTGCATGGCATTGAAACCCCGGAAGAACGTCAACTCGCCGGAAAACCAGAAGAAGGGGTCATCTGGCTTAGAGCCTCCAATCAAAACGGGCAGATACATTTAGAAATTCAAGACGACGGTCGCAGTTTGGATTTTCACAGTATCAAAAATCAGGCCGTGAACGAAAAACGTATCACATCCGAACAAGCAGAAATTTTGAGTGACAAAGACTGCGGAAAGCTTCTTTTCCTGAAAGGCTTTTCATCAACCAAAAACAGCTTGATGAAAACCACAAAGGGTAATGGTTTAACTCATACTCGGGAAATGATTGAAAAAATTGGTGGAACTCTGGATATTGAAATCCAGCCCGGAGTGCAGACTAACCTGAAAATTAAAATTCCCTTAACGCTTGCCATTATTCCAGCTTTGATTGTCTCTAACGACTCAAACAGTTTCGCCATCCCTCAGGTAAACATTAGAGAGTTATTATGGCTGGAAGGAAAACAGAGTCTTCAGCAAGTTGAAGAAATCTCAGGAAGTCAGTTCTATCGATTGCGAGGAAATTTACTACCGCTGGTCCAACTCAGCCATGCTCTCAAAACTGATCAACCTGAGCACCGCTCTGACTTGAATATTGTGGTACTTCAGGCAGATGACATCTCGTTTGGTTTGGTAGTGGAACAAATTCATAATGCAGAAGAAATTGTTGTCAAAAATCTGGACAGTCTTTTAAAAAATATTAAAGTGTTTTCCGGGGCTACCATGATGGGAGATGGAGAAATCGTTCTCATTCTGGATGTAATGGGGTTGGCTCAAAATGCCATGATGATTTCTGCCGAAAGTTCTCGAGATGAGCTTATGGAAACAATTGCCTCCTCCAAAGATACGAAGGAAAGTCAGGCCATGTTGATTGTCAGCCTGAATGATGAACAAAGAGTGGCTATTCGACTTTCAGATGTAACTCGTTTGGAGGAAGTAAAAATTTCTGACATTGAAACATCCGGTAAGGAATCCGTGCTCCAGTACCGTGGTGAGTTAATGCCTTTGATCAATATCCCTCAACTACTTAATGCGTCAGACGATCACCAGGAAACTCGCGACAACTTTGAGGTGGTAGTACATACTCACGAAGGACAAAGCCTGGGATTGCAGGTGAAAAACATCCTCGACATTGTCCAGGCAAAAGTAAGTCAAAAACGCTCTAATCAGGCTTTAAATCTACTGGGAACCATCGTCACCGACAACTCTGTGGTTGATGTTATTGATGTGACACTGATTGCGCGTAATTTTTTTAAAATGTACCCAGTAAAATAATATTTTCTTTGTTTGCTGAAAATCACCCCACCGAGCAAGCCTAATCACAATTGATTTTCCAACTCCGCTTTCTTTGATTTTAGTTTCACCGCTTTTTCAGGAGAATATTTGGAAACGAAAAACTATCGAATATTATGCAAGGCTATGAGTTCTGGGGAGAACAAATCAAGAAAACCATCAAAAATGAAGATAAAGTAGTCAAAGAGAATCAGGATATCGTCGGTGTTTTGTCAGTCAAGAATGTAGCTAAATATTATGTCAATAAATTCAGTGCAACTTAAAAAGGTTTATCACCTTGGCGACAAAACATTTCGTTACCCCCTGTTCTTTAACCCCTGCACCTCATGCAAAACTTCTTCACGCGTTAATATCCCTTTCTGCTCCAGCAATGCTATGAGAGCAGAGACCTGAAATATATTCTCCTGAACAGCTTCCTCTTCACTTAACGCATCTTTGTTTTCAGACATTCTTTATCTCCCCTTTAAATTGTACATTCGTAGATAGTCAGCAATCCTATCGATACAATAGCATTATCTGGTGATCGATTCACAAAGCGGGATGCTTTGAGTGGGCTCGCTCAAAATCAAAGCAACCGTCGAAGTGCGATACAGCTCTTCCATCATACCGATCGACTCATTGAGCCGTTGGTGTAATCGGCAAAGATTTGTTCCATGAGTTTTCAGCTTCAATGGGCAACTTTTTATATGTTTGATGGGGTCCACCGCATTGATGACATCCAGTAAAGCAAGATCTTCTGGAGATTGAGCCAGCACATAGCCCCCGTGCAAACCTTTCTTGGATATAACTACTTCATGCTTTGCTAAAGCCAACAAAACTTTTGACAAATAATGTTCAGGAACCTTGGTCCATTTAGCAATTTCCACTGTGGTATGAGGCTTATCCGGGTTCTGGGCCAAACAAACTACGGCCCGCAAAGCGTATTCTGCGGTCTGGGAAATCATAGTGCCTCTTTAAAGTAGATAATTTAATCTTGACAACAACAATAACATATCATACCTTATGTCGACACAAAAGATAAGTATATCTTTTTATCCCATTTTTGCATCAAAAGTTAACCTGTTCGCATTTGAGCCCATTTGGAGAATGCTGACACGTAATTGAGAGCTTTCAGGATACACAGAGATTTTTTTAACCCATACCAACCCGATTCATTAATAGATTCAATTTTTTCAATCTTTAGGAGGATTGCAAATGAAAAAACTAACCGCTGCTTTAATCGCGCTTGCTATGGTTTCCGGGTTCGGAACCACTACAGCTATCGCCGGAGTCACAGCAAAACTGACAACCGCCCCCAATGTTCCGCCAGCTGTAAAGCGTGGAGCAGAAACAGTCGTGGTTAATCTACAGGCCAAGGAATATGTTGGAGATCTGGCTGAAGGCGTAAAATATAATTTCTGGAGTTTTGGTGGAACCGTTCCTGGCCCGATGGCAAGAGTTCGCGTGGGAGACAGCATTGAATTCCACTTGTCCAACGCCAAGAGCAATACCCAGCCTCATAACATCGACATTCACGCTGTCAACGGACCCGGAGGTGGTGCCGCTTTCACTACAGTAGATCCCGGCCAGGAAAAAACCTTCACTTTTAAAGCCAAGGCAGCCGGACTCTTTATTTACCATTGCGCAGCAGGTGCCATCGTTGATCATATCTCCAACGGCATGTACGGCCTGGTCTTAGTCGAGCCTGAAGGTGGGCTTCCCGAAGTTGACCGTGAGTATTATGTTATGGAAAGTGAATTTTTCACTTCTGATCCTGAAAATGGTGTAGCTGCATTTGATATCCAGAAAGGACTTGATGAACACCCCACTCATGTCGTTTTCAACGGCAAAGCAGGTGGCTTACTTGGGAAAAACGCTTTGAAAGCCAAAGTTGGCGAAACTGTAAGGATCTATTTCGGCAACATCGGACCCAATGGCATTTCTTCCTTCCACATCATTGGCGAAATCTTTGACAAGGTTTATAACGAAGGCGGATTTAATGGTGCTACTGGCAAAAGCATCCAAACCACTCTGGTGCCGTCAGCGGGTGCAACGATTGTCGAGTTTAAGGTGGATGTACCGGGTGCCTATGCTCTGGTCGATCACAGCATTTACCGGGTAGCTAAAGGTGCTATCGGGCATTTGGTGGTTGAAGGTAAAGAAGACCCGCAAGTTATCCGCCAGGGAAAATAAACCCTCCCCTTCCTGAAACTAACCGGGGCGGGAGCATTCTGCTTCCGCCCTTCCGGTTTTCCTCCATTAATATCCTAAAAATATTTCACCACTCACAAATCAACAGCTCTGCTTTTTATTTTGTAATGAAACCCATTGCACAATAGACTGAATATAAAGTTTTAGGATTCTATCCTAACGATTTGCATATATCGGAGTCTTATCTATGAAAGCATCTGATCTTTTTATTCGCTCATTGGAACAAGAGGGCGTAGAGTTTATTTTTGGCATTCCCGGAGAAGAAAATCTCGATTTCCTGGAATCTTTAAGAACTTCCAAAATCAAGCTGATTCTAACCCGCCACGAACAAGGTGCCGGGTTTATGGCCGCAACCTATGGAAGGTTGACCGGAAAAGTTGGAGTCTGCCTTTCTACACTAGGCCCCGGCGTGACCAATTTCGTGACATCAGGTGCCTATGCTCAGCTCGGAGCCATGCCCATTCTCATGATATCCGGCCAGAAACCCATTAAAAAAAGTAAGCAGGGACGTTTTCAAATCATCGACGTTATCGAGATGATGCGACCTATCACCAAGTTCACCAAACAAATTGTGCATGGGAATAATATACCCGTGCTGGTTCATGAAGCCATGCGCATTGCCCGGGAAGAAAGACCGGGAGCAGTGCATTTGGAATTGCCCGAGGATATCGCCGCCGAAGAATGTACTACCTTTCCCTTCGAAACCGTGAGCACTCGAAGACCCCAGTCTGATGAAAAAGCACTTGATAAAGCCGTGGAAATGATTGGCTCGGCTAAACACCCGCTCTTGCTCATCGGTGCAGGGGCTAACAGAAACCGCACCTGCGGCGCTCTTGAAAAACTCATTACTAAAACTGGAATTTATTGTTTCAACACTCAGATGGGTAAAGGGGTAATAGATGAAAATCATCCTCACTTTCTAGGCACCGCCGCGCTCTCAAACAAAGACTACCTGCACTGCGCGATCGACCGCGCCGACCTGATTATTAATGTGGGGCACGATGTCATTGAAAAACCTCCCTTCTTTATGTCTATTGGGGGAGCCAATGTGATTCACATCAACCACTTTTCCTCCAATGTTGACGAAGTTTATTTTCCTCAACTGGATGTCGTCGGGGACATTGCCGGAAGCATTGACAGACTGACTCAAAAACTGGAAAAATCAAAGAACTGGGACTTCAGCTATTTCGAGCGCGTCAAAAATGAAGTCGAAATACATTTAAAAGAAAGGAGCGAGGATAGCCAATTCCCGGTCATTCCCCAGCATCTTGTCAGCCAGGTTCGTCAAGCTATGCCAAACGATGGAATCATTGCGCTGGATAATGGCGTATACAAAATCTGGTTCGCGCGCAACTATAAAGCCTATCAGCCAAATACCGTATTGCTCGATAATGCTCTGGCAACCATGGGAGCCGGCCTGCCTTCGGCGATCGGTGCCAAAATTGTTCATCCCGATAGAAAGGTAATGGCGATCTGCGGCGACGGAGGTTTCATGATGAACTCTCAAGAAATGGAAACCGCTGTTCGACTGGATTTAAATCTGGTAGTGATGATCCTCCGCGATGATGCCTATGGAATGATAAAATGGAAGCAGGCTGGAATGGGTTTCCCTGACTTTGGTCTTGACTACGGGAACCCTGATTTTGTTAAATATGCTGAGTCCTATGGTGCTAAAGGGCACCGCCTAAAGTCCACAGAACAACTGCCCGAACTTCTCAATGAATGCCTTGGTGCCAAAGGAGTACAACTGATAGAAGTACCTGTAGATTATTCGGAAAATGAAAAAGTTTTGAATGACGAACTGAACGCAAGAATCTGTATCCTTTAAACTCTAGCCACCAGCAGAGAATTATTGCAAATTGGGTCCAGCATCACGCTGGTAAATTTAACTGAGGAAAGTTCCATGACCAAACTCTTAAAAGTAAACTCTCCATACGACGGTCATTTGATAGCTGAAATTGATCTGGATGATGCAGACCGAATAGAGAACGCCCTGGCAACGGCTCATCAATTGGCTATGAATAAGGACAAAATTCTTCCAGCTCACCAGCGCATCGAGATTTTGATGAAAACTGCAGACTTGGTTCAAGCTAAAGCGGAGGAGTTTGCCCGCCAGTCGGCAGAAGAAGGCGGAAAACCTTTGATCGATTCCCGCATCGAGCTTGCCAGAGCAGTTCAGGGTATCCGTGAAGCAGCGCAATCTATCAGTCAGTTGACCGGGCATGAAATCCCCATGAACTTGACTCCTTCATCCATGAACAGAATGGCTCTGACCACCCGCGAGCCAATTGGTGTGATCGCCGCTATCAGTGCTTTCAACCACCCCTTTAATTTAATTGTCCATCAAGTGATACCTGCAGTAGCGGTGGGATGCCCGGTTATTGTAAAGCCCGCACGCGCAACCCCCCTCTCCTGTCTTAACCTTGTTAAATGTTTGTATGAAGCTGGACTGCCTGAGGAATGGTGTCAGGCGGTTGTTTGTGAAAGTGCTTTGGCTGAAAAACTCGTGACCGATCCCCGAGTCGCATTTTTCTCATTCATTGGTTCCGGAGAAGTTGGATGGAAGCTACGCTCCAAACTGGCTCCAGGCACCCGGTGTGCTCTTGAGCATGGTGGTGCGGCTCCGGTCATCATCGATCATGACGCCGACATGGAAGATGCCCTGCCCCTCCTCGCCAAAGGTGGTTTTTACCATGCTGGACAAGTATGCGTTTCCGTACAAAAAGTATTTGTGCATGAAAGCCTTGTCCACAGTTTTTCCAAAGAACTGGTTAAACTGGCCGAAAAACTTGTGGTGGGCGACCCCACTGATGAAAAAACTGAAGTGGGTCCGCTGATTCAGGAAAAAGAGGTGGACCGTGTCGATCAATGGGTGAATGAAGCGAAAAAGACTGGCGCGAAAATCCTGACCGGGGGCAAAAAAATAGGCACCACCTGCTACGCTCCCACTGTGATCCTCAACCCTTCAGATGAATCCTCGGTTTCCACTCATGAGATATTTGGGCCGGTCATCAACATATATTCATTTAAAGACCGTCTGGAAGCAATTGAAAGGGCAAACCTCACCCCCTTTTCTTTTCAAGCCGCAGTGTTTAGCCGAAATATCGATACCGCTCTGGACACCGCCAAAAGAATCAACGCTGCAGCTGTCATGATTAATGATCACACCGCATTCCGAGTCGATTGGATGCCGTTTGGCGGGCGTAAAGCTTCCGGGCTGGGTGTTGGGGGAATTCTTCCCACCATGATAGAAATGACCGAAGAGAAACTATTGGTATTTCGATCAAA
>JAJDBI010000208.1 GCA_029261435.1 Nitrospinaceae bacterium | reverse complement strand
TTACTTAATTAATAATGAACTCACTCTTTGGCCTTGATGAAATGTTGAAATCTGTTGCTTCGAGGATTGTTTGTGATGTTACAGGTAGTTCTGTAATTAGCACTAGTCCGGTTTTTAAAGGAGTGATGACTTATAAGTTTGAAGTTGAGGTTGACGATGGTCACTTCTACATTATACGTTTTTATCCTAAATCGCGAGGCGACATAATTCGGTTTGAGCCTGATTTGATAAGGCGCTTCAGGTTACTTGGTTTGCCAGTTCCTGAGGTGATAGCTGATTCTCGGTTAGGACCTAAGGCAGAACTTGAATATATGGTGTATAAGATGGTAGATGGTGTGGCTCTTAGCGAGCGAATTTCATCTATATCAAAAGTGGAGTTAAAGGAATTATCCAAACAACTGGTTAATGTGCTCCTTGCGGTAAATAGTTGTGAGGTTTCAGGCTGGGGTGCCCTGACTAATGCTTATCAGGCAAAGTGCGATTCATGGATTGGCTTTATGCAGGATTCCTTCAAGGGAGGTATGCATACGGTTAAACGCATGGGCTTATTAGATGGCGCTGTTACGGATCAGTTGGAGTGTTTATATGCCAATCTGGAAAGTTTTTCCCCATCCGATTTTGGAGGGTTTGCCTGGGGAGACATTGCATTAGCTAATATTATAGTTGATAAAACCAACAGACTTACGGCCCTTATAGACTTCGAAGGCGTTTTGGCAATTGAGCCTTTATTGAATGTGGGGTACTGCTTCGCTGCGTACAAAGGGACGGCATTTTTCGACTCATTTCTAGAGTCTTGGCCTAACAGCAACTCTGAAGAAGAAAGAAAGCTCATAGAATTATATGCAGTGCTACGAGCACTTCGGATCCTGCGTTATGCGGACGAAAGCCTTCCTTGCGGGGCAGCGAGAACACCGGTTGACAAGTTGCTGCCGGGATTTTTACCCGCATTATCCAATTTGAATGATCGGAACGGACAATAACAGGAGCGATCAATATGTCCCCTGAACCAGCGAAAGAAGTCGTGTCCCCAGATAATATTAGTTTGAAGGTTGAGCCCGCCTTTGCAGAAGCAGGAAAATTTATACCTTTGAATATTAAGATTGCAAATGTAGACAAGGTTATAATTAGTGGCATACCTAGCACCGCTTACCTCGACTTTGGCAAGAAAAATGGAAACGGAGACTGGGAACTTACCCCGACCGATTTATCGAGTGTTAAGTTGATGCTGCTACCCAACTATAATGGCAAATTGCAACTCGTCGTAAAGGCGACTAGTCAGTTGGCAAGCGGTAATACTCACACTATAAGTGAAAAGTTAGAGGTTACCGTAAGCGCAGAAGATGTAATGCAAATATTCCAGAAGGAGTTTACGCCGGTAACTTTTTGGCAAAAACTCCTAGCGGGAATATTGCTAATTCTAACAACTGTAGTCGTTGCAGTGCTTTGGTTTAACGTGTTTAGTGAGTATGGTGCATTGTCGTCGAAACAGGCAGAGCTTAGATTCAAGTTGCCTGATGGCTATACACTTCGCTCGGGACCAGTGGAATTTCGCTACGAAGCAGAGTCTGGAAAGGAACGCCTGATCCATATTGGTCCGATTGACAAAGAACGAAAAAAGATACTCATTGGCCTTTTGTCAAAGATGGGAAATATTCAATCAGATGATGACGGAAATGATACTAGTAAGTCACAAGCATCTGCGACAATAGAAGAGTCCGAGTATTGGTCAGCAATCGATAACCTGACCTTCATGTCACATAGTGAAAATTCAATAGTACTGAAATCCCTTCTTTTGTTAGCCGGTCTGTCAGGTATTTTGGGTGTGCAAATAAGATCGATAATTAATTTTATAGGTGTCGCTTGTATTAAAAATTCTCTAGATATTAAGCGCTGGTGGCCTTGGTATATACTTCGCCCGGTGCAGGGTTTCCTGTTAGGGCTTTTAGCTGTTTTGATTATTAAGGCAGGCATCTTCTTGCCAGATGGGAGTGTTCCTTCTGGAACTAATTGGTGGTTGGCCATTACAATACTGGTCGGTTTTGGGGCCGAGGACTTTACAGAACGCCTACGTTTGGTATCTCAGGCTATGTTTGGAAAAACTAAATAAAGTTGAATTTTTAATTGTGTGTTTTTAATAAAGCCCCCTTCCTTCTTGGAAGGGGCCGTGTAAATAATAAAACTTCATTTCTTTCTAAACAGACGTAGTCTGCATGAGAGTTTTTCTTTTTCCTCGCGATAGTAGTTGCTGGCACCACGGCTAGTGGGTGCCGGTCAGAACCAGCTTTCTCTATCGAGGGAACGGTACTGGATGGCCTCGGCTATGTGTTCAGACTGAAGCGATTCGCATTCAGCCAAGTCGGCGATAGTGCGGGCGACTTTTAGAATGCGGTCGTGCGCCCGGGCACTGAGTCCGAGCTTGTCAATCGCCAGAGCCATAATCTTTTTCGAGGCTTCGTCAAGCTGGCAATGGGATTTTAGTTGATGTGCATTCATGTTGGCGTTGAAATTATTTTCGTCACCGGGATGAAAGCGTTTTAACTGGACACTGCGTGCTTCCTCAACTCTTGCGGAGATGGCCTCGGACTGCTCCCCACCGGATTCTGAAGACAGGTCTTTATATTCCAAAGCGGGCACTTCGATATGCAGGTCGATGCGGTCGAGCAGGGGGCCTGATATTTTTCCGACATATTTCTTGATCATCATGGGTGTGCATCCGCATTCGCGTTTCGGATCGAATCGGTAACCGCAAGGGCAGGGATTCATCGCTGCCACCAGCATTAGATTCGCCGGATAAGTGATGGACCCGGCGGCTCGTGATATGGACACTTCTCCTTCTTCCAGAGGCTGTCGTAATACTTCCAATACATTTCTTTTAAACTCTGGAAGTTCATCGAGAAACAACACTCCGTTATGCGCCATCGACACTTCACCCGGCATGGGCACGCGTCCACCGCCGATCAGCCCGGCATCAGAGATGGTGTGATGCGGAGAACGAAAGGGGCGCAGCTTTAAGAGTCCGCGTCCGTTTTTCAATTGACCGAGTACACTATGAATTTTTGTGCTGGTGATGGCTTCTCCCTGTGTCATAGAGGGAAGAATGGTCGGGATGCGTTTTGCCAGCATGGACTTACCGGAGCCGGGAGGTCCGATAAGCAAGATGTTATGTCCGCCTGATGCGGCAATTTCCAGGGCACGTTTGACATGATGCTGACCTTTGACATCGGTGAAATCCAATTCACAGTCGCTGGTGTGTGGAGTTTCGGTTTGTGTGCTGGGACCCACCGGGTCAAGCTCCAGCTTCCCGCACAAAAACTCCAGAGCCTGGGGCAGGGTCTCGATCGGATAAATGGGAATGCCTTCGATCACCGAAACTTCGGCGGCGTTTTGCACGGGGAGGAGAACGCCTTCCATTCCATTTTCACGCGCCATAGCGGTTATGGACAGTGCGCCGCGAATGGGTTTGACTCTGCCATCGAGAGACAGTTCGCCAAGAATCACCAGTTTTTTCAAGCGGTCATTCTCGATCATTCCGCTAGCGGAAAGAATTCCTATGGCAATGGGCAGGTCGAATGCCGAACCTTCTTTGCGGATATCGGCAGGAGCAAGATTGATGGTGATTTTTCGTACGGGCAGTGCCAGTTGAGTATTGCGAATGGCGGCAGAAACGCGATCACTGCTTTCTTTGACTGCCGCATCTGGAAGGCCAACGATGGACATTCCCGGCAGACCCTGCGAAAGGTTGACTTCCACCTCGACAGGATAACCGTCTATGCCCAGAACCGCTCCACTGTGGACGAGTGCTACCACGTGCCCTCCTGTTTGCTTGTTTGGTATGCGGATTAAATTCTCAACCTACACGAGTATGCCAATCCGGTCAAGAAGGTTCAATTTACCATAGAAGCGAAAATAAAGCGAAAATTTATTGACACTGGCATCTGACCAAGGTAGTTTCATTTTTCATTAATCATTTAACTTGAGCGTCTATGACAGTCGTCATTCGAACTACCTCTGAAATTGCCAGGCAGCGCTCTTTCCCATTGGCTTTGTGTCGTGTAGAGGCAGGGTTTCCATCACCTGCTGATGACTATATTGAAGGGCCCCTTGATCTTAATGAGCATGTCATCAAGCACCCTTCGGCCACTTACTTTGTAAGAGCATCGGGTGACTCGATGAATGGCGCAGGGATTTTTAGTGGGGACTTGCTGATTGTGGACCGAAGTTTGGAGCCCGTTCATGGAAGGGTTGTCATTGCTGAAGTGGATGGTCAACTCACCGTAAAACGGCTTTCAAAATTGAAGGATCATTTCTCGTTACAATCTGAAAATGCGAGCTACCCCCCAATCGAGCTTCAAGAGGGAAATGAGGTTGTGGTCTGGGGAGTTGTCACGCATGTGCTCCATGATCTGCTGTGAAAGTCTTCGCTCTGGTCGATTGCAATAATTTCTATGCGTCTTGTGAG
>JAJDBI010000207.1 GCA_029261435.1 Nitrospinaceae bacterium | reverse complement strand
TATAGACAATACCTGAAACCCTCTCCGCTCAACCAGAAGGTGTTGGCAGTTGGGGCAATAAGTATTCTCGTTGTTTTTCACCTGTCCCGGCAAGTTTCCAGAATACACAAACTGAAGCCCCGCCTCCCTGCCATGTCGGGTAGCTCTCAGCAGGGTATCCACCGGTGTACGCCCTCGATCCCGCATTTTATAATCCGGATGAAACGCCGTCACATGCCAGGGGATGGTCGGAGAAATTCCACTTATGAACTCAGCCATTTTGGTCAACTCTTCATCTGAGTCATTGTAATCGGGAATCAACAGACTGACCAGTTCCAGCCAAATACCCATATCATGCACGGCTTGAATCGTTTCCAACACAGCGGAAAAGTTACCTCCCAGCCGACGGTATTCCTTTTCTGAAAAACTTTTCAAATCAATTTTGAACAAGTCTACCCATGGGCGCAGATATTTCAGCACTTCAGGTGTGCCGTGTCCGTTCGAAACATAGGCTGTGCCGAGTCCTCTCCTCTTCGACTCCTGAAAAACTTCCACCGCCCATTCACTGGTGATCAAGGGTTCATTGTATGTAGAGACCACCACCTTCGAACCATGTTGTAAAGCCTGATCGCAAATTTCACCTGCCGTTACGGCAAGTGTGCGAACCGTTGAAGCTTCATCTTTGAGACTTTGCGAGGTGAACCAGTTTTGGCAGTAGGCGCAACGGAAATCGCAACCCAGCATGCCAAAGCTCATAGCCAGACTGCCTGGTTGAGCATGGAAGAAAGGTTTTTTTTCAATGGGATCGTTTTGGAGTCCTGCTGAATAGCCAAACGGCACCCTCAAGGTGCCTTCGGAATTGAAACGTACTTTACAAATACCTCTCTGTCCCGGTTTCAACTTGCATAGATGTCCACAAGCGGTGCAGAGCAGGTTTTCCCCGTCCAGCTTTTTGAACAGATCACCCGGGCGGGTTTGGGAATCGAGATTATTTGAGATTGTTCTGGAAGGCACAGGCAGACCTCCTGAATTAACCGTGTAATGCCTTGCTCACCCTTCGAGCACGTCAGATTGACAGTGAAAAGATTATTCGGTGCTGATGCCGTCGAACTTTTTGTCGAGTGCTCCAACAAGGGTGTGCCATGCCAGACTGGCACATTTCGTGCGTGATGGGTATTCGCGGATTCCCATAAACAGGGTGAGCTTGCCAAGGTGATGCTCTTCCTTTTCCGGGTCCATCTCTCCCAGAATCATTTTATGAAATTCTTCCTTGATCTGTTTGGCTTCCTCAACCGTTTTGCCTTTCAGGAAAGCAGTCATGAGAGAAGTGCTGGCTTTGCAGATCGCACAACCGGAACCCTGAAAACTGACTTCATCAATCTTCCCCGCCTCTTCATCCACATTCAGGTAAACGGTGATGTCGTCACCGCAAAGTGGATTCACGCCATGACAATTGTGACTGGCATTTTCGATAACATGGAAATTTCTCGGTTTCCGGTTATGGTCAAGAATGACCTGCTGGTAGAGTTCTTTATCGTAAGACATAAATAAGTTTTGGAAAGATAATTTTGGCTACAAAAAAATGATTAGCAATTATATCACAGAGCCACAAAGCCATACGGAAAGCCGTTTCTAATGCTTTCGGCCAGTGCATCGAGCTCTTCAGTTGTATTGTAAAATGCCATGGAAGCTCGGGTGGTTGCAGGAACACCGTAACGAATCATAGTCGGTTGCGCACAATGGTGTCCCCCGCGGCAGGCAATTCCATCTCGATCGAGCCAGCTGACAACGTCATGAGGATGCCCATCACTTGGATCTTCTCCGTTAATGCTAAAAGAAATGAGACTGGCCTTATGGCGCGCATTTCCAATAATCCGCACGCCTTCAATTTCTTTAAACAACCGAGTGCCATATTCAAGAAGAGAGTTCTCGTAATCGGAGATTTTATCCATGCCAATACTATTTAGATAATCAACAGCTGCGCCCAGGCCAATCACCTGCGTGATAGGTGGTGTTCCCGCTTCAAAGCGAGCCGGTGGCTTGGCGTAAGTAGCTTTTTCCAACGTGACTTCTGTGATCATGTCTCCACCCGTCACATAAGGCGGTAACTCTTCCCACACTTCCATCTTGCCATAGACTCCACCAATACCACTGGGAGCATACATCTTGTGGCCGGAAAACGTATAAAAGTCGCAGTCAATATCCTGCACATCCAGTTTCATATGCGCTGAACTTTGTGCTCCGTCTATCAATACCTTTGCACCCACTGCATGTGCCTTTGCGGTGATTTCCTTTACCGGGTTGATGGTTCCCAGGGCGTTGGAAACATGATTGACGGCAACCATACGAGTTTTGGGAGAGAGTAGTTTTTCGTATTCTTCCATCACCAGTTCGCCATCATCACTGACCGGAATGACTTTGAGTTTAGCCCCGCGCTCTTCGCAGAGCACCTGCCACGGAACCGTATTGGCGTGATGTTCAATATTGGAAATAATAATTTCATCGCCGGCATTGATAAACCGTTTACCAAAGCTATGGGCCACCAGATTAATGGCCTGAGTTGTCCCGCTGGTGAAAACAACTTCACCTTTCTTTTCGGCACCCATGAAATCAGCCACTTTCTGGCGCGACTCTTCATAAAGTTGGGTGGCTTTTTCGCTCAAGCTATATGCCCCGCGCCGGACCGTGCCATATTGTTCCGCATCAAAACTGCGGACTCGCTCTATAACCGAAATCGGTTTATGGGTCGTTGCGGCGTTATCCAGATAGATTAAGGGTTTACCTCGAACGGTCTGGGAAAGGATGGGGAAGTCTTTGCGAATTTTTTCTACATCTAAAACACTGTCCGCAACAATTGTATTGGGCTCAGACATTACGGACCT
>JAJDBI010000206.1 GCA_029261435.1 Nitrospinaceae bacterium | reverse complement strand
CCTGCTTAATAAAATCCGGGATGCCGACTCTTACAGGACAACCCATGACGCATTTTGGTTTTTTGCATTGGATGCAACGTGATGCTTCAAGTTGAGCCATGGCGGGAGTGTAACCGAGGCTCACCTCATGAAAGTTCTTTTTTCTCTCTTCAGGTTCTTGTTTTGGAGAGGGAGTCCGTGGAGTTTTATTTCGTTCTGTATCTTTTTTCATTTTTAGCCATATATTTGGGATACTTCGGCAATCCGGCATTTTTCTCCGGCATCGTTTAAATATTTTTCCCTAGCCTCAGTTTCCTCAGGTATGTAGGTTTTTAATCGGTTGAGCAGTCCTTCGAAATCGACAGCATGACCGTCGAATTCAGGACCGTCCACACAAGCGAACTTCATTTCACCGCCCACAGTCACCCGGCAGGCACCACACATGCCAGTTCCATCAATCATGATGGGATTCATACTTACAAGGGTTGGGATCTTATAGGGACGAGTCAATTCTGCCACCGATTTCATCATGATTAACGGGCCAATGGCAATGATGCGATCAATCGATTCCTTTTTCTCGATCAACTTTTTCAAAGTGTCTGTGACAATTCCTTTTGCGCCGTAGCTTCCATCGTCAGTGACAACGTGAACTTTTGTTGCGATGTTTAACATTTCTTTTTCCAGGATCACCAGTTCTTTAGTCCGAGCACCCAAAACCGCAATGGTTCTATTTCCTGATTGAGTCAATGCGTGAGTGATAGGGTGAATTGCGGCGATACCGAACCCTCCCCCTATCAGCACGACTGTTCCAAAGAGGCCGACTTGCGTGGGGTTTCCCAGAGGTCCGACGACATCTAAAATATAGTCACCTTCGTGCATGAGACTCATTTCGAGAGAGGTTTTTCCAACCGCCTGGACAAAAATAGTGAGCGTTCCCTGAACGGGGTCCGAGTTTGAAATGGTGATCGGGATGCGTTCTCCGGTTTCATCAAGGCGAATGATGATGAATTGACCTGGAAGCGCCTTTTTGGCGATATCTGGCGCGTGCAGGAGATATTGAAACACCTGCGGAGCTAAATGTGTTTTTTCCAATATTTTAAACATACGCTATTCGACCTCAAAGGCTCTCTATATCAAGGGATATCCCTTGATCCAAATATATTCCCATTTAGCAGCATATTCTATTAATAATGCAAGAACACGGTATCAATTGGAATTTTTTGGCCTGATTATGATCTAAGACATAAAAGAGTTAAAATAAGCATAATAAAAACCTGTGCAGAGGCTTTTCGCCCAACATATTTCGTGAATATGGAACCGATCCTTGATATCGCCAGAAAGCTGGGGCTGACCGAAGGTGAAATCATTCCTTATGGATATGATAAGGCGAATATACGCCTTGAGGTGCTGGAAAAGTTTCCCACAAGAGGAAAAATGGTTTTGGTGTCGGCCATCACTCCCACTCCTGCTGGGGAAGGAAAAACCACCACAACGATTGGTTTAGGTCAAGCGATGGCCCGGCTCAACAAGTCGGTTTGTCTGGCACTCCGAGAACCTTCCCTGGGTCCTTGCCTGGGTATGAAAGGTGGGGCGACAGGTGGTGGGTTGAGTCAGGTTATGCCAAGGGAAGACATCAACCTGCATTTCACCGGTGATTTCCATGCTGTGACTTCTGCGCACAATCTGCTGGCAGCGATGCTGGATAATAAAATTTACCATGAAGGGCTGTCTGACATTGATCCAAGACGTATTATATGGCGGCGCGTTATGGATATGAATGATCGTTCTCTTCGTAATATTGTTATCGGCCTGGGAGGTGTATTACAAGGTGTGCCTCGTGAAAGCGGATTCGATATCACTGCCGCCTCTGAAATCATGGCTATCCTGTGTCTTGCAGAAAGCTATGAAGATTTGAAATACCGACTGGGCAATATTCTGTTGGGGTTCACCTACAAGGAAGAACCGATCACAGCGAAAAGCCTCAACGCTTCTGGAGCCATGGCGGCTCTACTCAAAGATGCATTGCTACCCAATCTGGTCCAAACTATGGAGGGCGTGCCAGCTTTAATTCATGGAGGGCCTTTCGCAAACATCGCGCATGGTTGCAACTCGGTTCTAGCAACCAAAATGGCTCTGGCTCTTTCCGACTGGACAGTTACGGAGGCGGGATTTGGCTTCGATTTAGGTGCGGAAAAGTTTTTCGATATTAAATGCAAAGGAGCAGGGCTTGATACTGCCGCTGTGGTTTTGGTCGTGACTTGCAGAGCACTTAAGTCCCATGGTGGGGTTGATAAGCCTGACCTTGAAAAATTTAACCCCGAAGCAGTTCATATGGGTTTGCCCAATCTCGACAGGCATGTGGAAAATATCAAACAATTCTGCGAACCTCCCATAGTTTGTCTCAATCGCTTTGAAGGGGATCACCCTGATGAAATTGCTGTGGTGCGGAAGCATTGTGAAGAAACTCTTCAGGTACCATTCGCGGTGAGTAACGTTTTTGCCGAAGGAGGAAAAGGCGGGATGGATTTGGCAGAAAAAGTGATACTGCATGCAGAAAAAAAACATCGGCCCTTCTGTCCACTTTATGACTGGAATGAAGATGTGAAAACAAAAATCTGGAAGGTCGCCAGCAAAATGTATGGGGCTGATGAAATTAAATATACCGCAAAAGCTGAAAGAGATCTCAGGTCTATAGAAAAACTTGGGTACCAGAACCTTCCTGTTTGCATTGCTAAAACTCCTGCTTCTTTGTCGGATAACCCAAAACTTAGAGGTCGACCGGAACATTTCAGCGTCACGGTGCGGGAAATTTTAATCGCAGCAGGTGCCGGGTTCCTCATTCCTCTGACTGGAGACATCCTGCGAATGCCGGGACTGCCTAAAATCCCACAAGCAGAACATATAGACTTGAGAGGAAGCGACATCACCGACCTAAGATGAAAGGCTCTCATGAGTGAAGGGATGGAAACGCTAAGACTGCTCTATATTGCCATGGGCCCGGGTATTGCTATCGCCGTTTTTATTTACTATTACGACAAGTGGGACAGAGAGCCTAAGAAGCTTGCGGTTAAATGTTTTTTCCTTGGTGGGTTGGCTGTTTTCCCTGCTTATTATTTTGAAGGCGTTGCTGATAAAATTATAGGTATGCAGGCCTTGCAGAATGAGCATTCTCCACTCTTTTGGCCAAAGACCCTCCTATATGCTTTTCTTGGCGTTGCCCTTGCCGAAGAACTCTGCAAATTCCTTTTTTTGAAAGGGTTCATCTTCGATGAGCAGGAATTCAACGAGCCTTTTGATGGCATTATCTATGGTGGCTTGGTCGGTTGTGGATTCGCCACTGTGGAAAACATCATGTATGTCCTTCCACATGGGCAGGAGGTGGGGATTTTAAGAATGATCACGGCCGTGCCGGGACATGCTTTCTTCGGTATTATCCTGGGCTATTTCATGGGGCGAGCAAAGTTTAGTGTTAACCGTGTCCAACATTTGATTCATGGTCTTATAGTCGTGGTCACTCTTCATGGAATTTATGATGCGGCGGCCTTTTCAAATACTACATGGTCGATATACCTGATTTTCGCAATTATTTTTTTGGGAATTTATCTGGGATTGAAGGCAAAGAGGGAGTTGGAAAAACTTGCAACCGTTATTGAATTTTCTGCAAAACAATATTTTCCTATAAATGGGCGTAGAAAAAAAGTTCCTTTATATCTGAGAGATATTCGCTGTCTTCTGTCAAAAGGAAAGCTGGTTCCCGAGGACAACCTGGTCGATAGAAAAAGCGGAAAGGTGAAGTCGATCCGGGAATTATTTTCTTCAAAAATTATTTCTCAATATAAAAGATTACCCAAAACCCCGTTTTGTGGCATGCCAGTCAATCTTTTTATGGTATTTTATCAAGTGACTTTTGGGCTCTATTTGTACTTCTGGTTTCTGGGGAACTATCGGGATTTTACCAGCTACAAAAAATTAAAACTCAATCCGGAACTGCTGGCATTGGGTTTGTTCATTCTCACGATTCTTCCCTATTTTTTTTACGGAGTTATCCAGAATGCTTTGGACGTTCAGGTGGTCAACCCTGCGATTGATGTTTCTTTCAATCTAGCAGTGGCGGCAATAGAAACGTCCTTTTTATATGTTCAGTTTCAAATATTTTCGGGTTTTTTAAAAAATAAACTGGCAAATCCATTTTCGGTTCCGATGATCATATTGGGATTTTTCGTTCTCAGCGCATTTAAAAAGGTTCTGGCTCCGTCGACACCTTTTTATCTTTTTTGGGAAATGATTTTGATTCTTATTCAGGGGGGGGTATTAGCTGTTGTTCAGAGAGACTTGAATCTTTACTGGAAATTCGAAAATGAAAGAACTGGTAGCATACACTGCGCTTGAACGACTCCTGATAACCATTCACTAGTGTTGGTTTCAATGACCAAAACAAAACTTGTTGCTTTTATTGTAGCTGTAGCAGGTTCATTGCTTTATCTTTACAGCTATTTGAATCCACCGGAAACTTGGGAAAGTCATAATAAAAAAGGTGTGAATGCCTTTCAGGCATCCCGCCATGCCGAGGCAGAAAAGCATTTCATACAAGCTTTGGAATTGGCGGAAAAACCTCCCATTAATAATGATCGTCTTCATTTCAGTCTTTATCAGCTGGCTGAAATTTATCGTATTCAATCTAAGCTTGTCGAGGCCGAGCTGATTCTCAAGCGGACTTTGGCAATCAATGAAAGGATATTGGGTCCCAGGCATCCGAATGTGGCTTTAGGTCTGAATAATCTAGCGTCGAACTACCGGGTACGTGGTCGATACGAAGAGGCGGAGGCCTTATTGATGCAGGCATTGAAGATTCTGGAAGAATCTCTGGGCAAGGAGCATGCTCTGGTTGGGAACATTCTGGATCATTATGCTCATCTCCTTCATAAAATGGATCGCCCTGTGGAGGCCGAGAAACTAGAACGCCGTTCCAAGGTGATTTCTTCTGCGCAGGACATAGATAGTCAGTAGATAAATGTGGAAAATACTGACATACGGCCCCACTTTATTAATAGGGAATATTTCTTCTTAGGCGGGGTCTTATATATAGAGGATAAGTAAAACAATCAACTGAGCGAGGGCCGGATGTGGCGAATACGTATTCATGGTCGTGGGGGGCAGGGGATAAAAACCGCCAGTCAGATTATAGGCAGTGCGGGGTTTTATTCTGGTTTCCAGGCGCAAGACTTTCCTCTCTACGGGGCAGAGAGAAGGGGAGCCCCGGTCATTGCTTTCACACGCATTTCTAAAGACCCTGTGCTTGAACGCGGCCCGATACTGTCCCCTGATATCATTTTGATCGGGGATGAAACTCTGCTTAACGATCCCCAATCTGCTCCTCTTTGTGGAGCAGAGCCATCCACCATAATCTTTGTTAATTCTGATCGTACGCCTGAGTCGTTGAAGCATAACTTTACGGTAATGGCAATTAACCTGACCGATCTTTGTATCCAGTATCTTGATAACCATACGGTATACAGCTCTGCGCTTTCTGCCGTGGGAGCCCGCCTGTTGGGAATCATTGAGTTGCCTGATCTTCTGCAAGCTGTGGAAGATGAGTTAACAGGAGTTTCTTCCAAAGTGATGAAAGGCAACCTTGATCTGGCGCGGAAAATTTTCGAAGTCATTCAACCAGCAGTCGTCTCAGAAAAGGTGAATAAGCCTTTAATTGCCAAGCAGCTGGTTTTTCCTCAACATCGGCCTGTGATCGAAGCGGCTCCTATTATTTTACAGCCGGGAAACATGGCTTTACGAAAAACCGGGAACTGGCGGGTGGAAAGGCCAGAAATTGATTATGAGCACTGCAACAACTGCCTGATCTGCTATGCCCGTTGCCCGGATGGAGTTATTGGGGTGGACTCTGATGGAAGGCCGGAAATAGATTATGACCATTGCAAAGGATGCCTGATTTGCGCGCAGGAGTGCCCGGGCCATTTTATTAACACAGTAAGAGAAACGGGGATGTTTCCATGAAAACGCCAAACAAAATAATGTTGACTGGCAACAAAGCGGCGGCATGGGGAGCAAGAATGGCGGGGGTGGAGTACGTTCCGGCGTTTCCTATTACACCGCAAACTGAAATTGTTGAGACTCTGGCAAAATGGTTTGCAGATGGGACTCTACAGGGAAAATTCACCAATATGGATTCGGAGCATTCCATGTTCATGGCAGCGGGTTCTGCCGGAGCTACCGGAGTGCGGGTTTTTACGGCTTCTTCGAGTCAAGGCATTCTGCATGGCTTGGAATCTCTTTACACGATAACTGGCTGGCGGGTGCCTATGGTGCTGGTCAATGTATCTCGGGCTCTCGCCACCCCCATCACGCTAGAGCCTGATCATAACGATGTCATGAGTACCAGGGATTGTGGCTTGATTCAATTGCATGCTGAAACTTGTCAGGAAGTGTTTGATTTTATTCTGATGGGATACAGAGTTGCCGAGGAAGTTTGTCTTCCTGTTCTGGTCAATATGGATGGATTTTATTTATCGTTCACACGCGAACCGGTTTTGATCCCCGACGAGCAGGAAGTCCGGAGCTTTTTGCCTTTGTATACGGCAACGCAACCGGTGTTTCAGGCCTCACGGCCAATGGCCAGGGCATCAGCGGTTTTTGGTGGGGCGACTTATACCAGTTTCAAGCTCCAGCAGGAGCTGGCTTGCCGCAATGCGGAAGGATGTTTCAACCGGGTGGCGCAGGATTTTGAAAAACACTTTGGGAGACTCTACGGACCAGTCGAGACGTTTCATCTCGATGATGCGGAATATGTTTTTGTGATGAGTAATTCTTTTGCGACTAAAGGAAAGTCAGCAGTGCAAAAACTTCGCCAACAAGGAATTAAGGCTGGTCTTTTGAAGTTGAGACTTTTCAGGCCTTTCCCCGGTGAAGCGATTGCCTCGGCTCTAGCAGGGCACGCCAAGGTTGCCGTGATAGATCAAAATCTGGCTCCGGGTATGGGCGGAATTACCTATCCGGAAATCGTCACATCCCTTTATGCACGTGAAGATCGTCCCGAAAAAATTCTATCAGTCATCGGAGGACTTGGGGGGAAAGACATGGACGATCAGGATTTCATGGCTATCATTGAAAATCTCGATAAATTGGATGGAGGATCGCCACTTTACCTGTATGACGAAAAGGATGTCAGTGGGTTTAATCGACTTCAGCAAATTGCGGAATTGAAAGAGGCGGAATCATGAAAGTGTTAACGGCAGTTCATAAAAAAATAAAAGACCTTCATCCTCATGAAGCGATTGCGCCGGGAACAGGGCTTTGTGCCGGGTGTGGCGGATTGGAAGGACTGAGGATGGGATTGAAAGAACTGGGTGATGATTTTCTAATTTGTAACGCCGCAGGTTGTTTCACCCTGCTTTCTGTTTACCCATTCACTCCACTGAAAGGTTCCTGGCTTTACACCACCATGGGCGGGCCTGTGCCTGCGGCACAAGGTGTCCGCGATGCACTGGATATTCGCATGCGTCATAAAGGACTGGAGGAAAAGGAAAACCTTAATGTGATTGTGGTTGCAGGTGACGGCTCTTCCAATGATATGGGGTTCGGGCCGACTTCGGCAGCGATTCATAGAGGGCTGGACTTCATCTATTTCTGCTATGACAACGAAGCATATGGCAACACCGGGTTTCAATTGTCTGCGGCTTCCCCCTATGGCAGTGCAACTCAGACGACACCGAGTACGGATGTGCATGAAGCGGGAACGGAGATGAATAAAAAGGACCTGTTTGAAATCTGGAAAGCACAGAAACCGGTTTACCTTGCTACGGTATCTCCGCGTGAACCTATAGACTTGTCTAATAAGTTTGCCCGAGCCAAAGATTTGAAAGGACCTCGCATGTTCATTTGCATGTCACCTTGCCCAACTGGCTGGGGTTTTGATCCGAAGGAAGCTCAGCAGATTGCCAAGCTTGCAGTTGATACGGGAATATTCCCGGTCAAAGAGTATTTTGAAGGGGAAATGGTTCATACCGTGCGCCCTCGCAAACGATTGCCGGTGGAAAAATTTCTTGAGAGGCAAAAACGATTCCGACACTTGTTTGCTCCGCATAGACAGGATGAAGTCATTGAACAGATTCAAAGCAGAGTCGATGATTATTGGAGGAAATATGATTGAGACCGCCACAATGACTACTCGGTTTTCTTCGGCTGAAAAGGTCCTTGAGTCTTTCTTTGCACCAAAAGGGGTTGCTGTAATCGGTGCAGGAACAAAACCGGGAAACCAAGGTAAGAGGATCGTTGATAGCTTGATTGCACAAGGGTTTGCCGGGCAACTGATTGCCGTCCACCCTGATGGAAAATCATTGGGCTCATGCACGTCTGTACGATCCATTCAAGAACTACCGCAGGATATAGATCTGGCGATTGCGGCTGTTTCTTCCGAACGCGTTGAAGCTTTGGTCAAGCCTTTGGCAGATCAGGGAATTCACCGTTTGATTGTGGTCAGTGGTGGGTTTTCCGAATCCGGGCCTGAAGGAGAACTCTTACAGAAAGACTTGAAAGGTACGGCAAGCAAACTCAAGGTGCGAATTATAGGTCCAAACTGCATGGGCACTTTCAGTTCTGCTGATAAGTTTAATAGTTTTTTCCTTTCCGCCGATGACATTCGTTTGCCAGGGACGGGTTCGATCGCTGTTATTTCTCAAAGCGGAGCATTCTTGTCAGCCATTCTCGATCAACTGGCTAGTCGTGATGTGGGGGTGCATCGTGCCATCAATTTTGGCAACCGAATAGATATTGGTGAATGTGAAGCGATTGAGGCATTTGCACGTGATTCCAAAGTTAAAGTCATTGGTATTTATTTGGAGAGCGTCCAAAATGGCGAGAGGTTTTTTGAAATTGTCCGACGAACAGCAGCATTAAAGCCTGTGGTGATTTATAAGGGGGGGAAAGGCGAGAAGGGAAACCGGGCAACACAGGCACACTCCGCTTCTCTTGCTGGTGAGTATCCGGTATTTCAGGCGGTCTGCCGGCAAACCGGAATGATCGAGGTGAATGGATTGAATGAGCTCATTAATTCTTTGCAAGTTTTGCAAAGTGGACCTGTTGCCAAGGGAAACCGTGTTCTGATCGTTTCCAATGGTGGAGGCATGGGGGTTTTGCTCACAGATCTTCTTGAAGGGGGAAACTGTGATGTAGTCGAGACTCCTTTGCAGGCCCAGGAAGAATTAAAAACTATTCTGCCCGGATTTTATTCATTCAAAAATCCTGTCGACCTGACGGGTTCTGGAACCAATGAACAGTGTGTTTTGGCCATTGATAAAATCCTTAAAACCGGATTGTACGATTGCCTTTTACTGGTTGTCCTGGGTGGAACAGAAGGAATCAATGCTGATCTTGCCAAACGATTGCTAGAAGTTTTACCCCGAGACCTTCCGGTTGCTTTGGGTGCTTATGGACGGAATATGTTTCTACCTTTTAGCGAGGCTTTTGTTAATGAAGCTATTTCTGTTTTCCCCACAGGCGAGGAGGCTGCTTGGGCGGTCAACCTCATCACTCGGTTGGGAGCAAAGAAGGCTGAAGAAATTGAAGTGGGTGAGAAAAGAGTTTCTCACTCGCTGTTACCTTGTGAGGGGCGGTTATCTCCTCCTGTAGATGAAATGCATATCAAGCGTTTCTTGCGTGAATGCAGAGTTCGAGTGCCTGCAAGTTGTCCTGTTACCAAACCCGAAGATCTGGATCAGGCAATTGCAGAGATTGGATTTCCATTGGTTCTCAAACTTGTTGGACCAGATTTGCTACATAAAACGGAGCTGGGTGGAATTGAACTTGACTTGAATAATAAGCAAGACTTGGAAAGAAAATGGGAGTTCATGAACCAAGTCTGCCCAGGTCGTGTTTGGGTAGAAGAGCAAATGCCACCGGGGTTTGACTTGATGGTAGGCATGTGCCGGGATAAAACATTTGGTCCTTTGCTTCTTTTTGGAACGGGAGGTAGTTATGTGGAAGTCTTTAAGGATATTGAACGCGTCCTGCTTCCGGCGACAGATGAAGAAATCCTTGCAAGTATCTTGCAGACCAAGGCGGGTAAAATCATTCAAGGGGTGAGAGGGAAACCTTCTCTAAGTCTCGCCAGTTTGATGGAATTTTTAAAATGGATGGTGAAATGGGTTGAGGAGGAAACTAGACTGGTTTCGCTCGACTTTAATCCTGTCAGGCTTTACACGGATTCACTGGTTGTTTTGGATGCTAAAGCCAAAATGAAATTTTTGCCATGAAAGGAAGGTGTGCATCATGAGCTCCCATTATGTTGATAGTTTTGCTGATGATTTGGGGCCGGAAAAAATCGTGCATATTTACGAACCCAAATCTGGGCTTAAGGCGATTGTTGTTATTGATAACCTTTCTTTAGGGCCTGCTGTGGGAGGCTGTCGCATGGCATCGGATGTGGATACTCGTGAGGTTTTCAGGTTGGCTCGAGCGATGACTTTAAAAAATGCATTGAATGATCTGCCACATGGGGGAGCTAAATCGGCAATTTTGTCAGAACCATCTGTCGCTAACAAGGAGGCTCTGGTCAGGGAGTTTGCCCAGGCCATCAAGCATCTTCCTGATTATATTCCCGGACCAGATATGGGGACCGATGAAACCTGTATGGCCTATATTCATGATGAAATTGGGCGGGCGGTGGGCTTGCCTCATGTATTGGGAGGGTTGCCTCTGGATGAACTCGGTACAACGGGATATGGCTTGGCGGTAGCGGCGGATGTTGCCAGTGAAGTCCTTGAAGTTCCGTTGAAAAATGCTCGGGTAATTATTCAGGGATTTGGCAATGTTGGTAAAGCGGCAGCACGATTTTTAACGGAGCGAGGCGCTACGATCATCGCTACCTGCGATACGGGCGGAGCGATTCATAATCCGAATGGGGTCGATATTCCGGGACTGATTGAATTTAAGAAGTCCGGGTGTTCAGTGACAAGCTCAGGGTTTGGCAAGCCGTTGACACATGAGGAAATGTTGGCGATAGAATCGGATATCTTTATACCTTCTGCCCGTCCCGATGTTTTTACGGTGGACAATCAACATTTGTTGAAAACAAAACTGGTGTTGGAAGGAGCCAACATTCCTGTCACTCATGAGGCTGCTGAAGTTATGCGGGATCGGGGAATTATTATTATTCCTGATGTTATTGCTAATGGAGGTGGAGTGATTTGTGCTGCAACCGAATATCAGGGGATGAGTGAAAAGCAGGCTTTTGAAAGAATAGAATCAACGATCAGCCGGAATACAAGAGAAGTGCTGGAAAGAATCCTGACGCAAGGGCAGTATCCACACTCTGCGGCGATCGTGATGGCGAAAGAACGATTGAAAGAGGCGATGGCTTTTCGCGCCCACATGTAGCATAGACTTTAACCTCTTTCTCATAGGTGATTTATGTCGAACGCAATTCCGGAATCCATTGCCGAGCAAATAATTGCTGAGAAAATTCAAGAGTGGAACGATAACCGTAAACGCGCAAAGAAAAGTCAGACAGAAGCCCATCATTTTATAGCTATTGCGAGGGACTTTGGTTGTCGTGAAGAGGTAATCATACCTCAGTTGGAAGGTGAGCTTGGCTGGCGCGTTTACGGAAAGGACCTGATCAACCATATTGCCGAAAGGGAAGAGTTGAACAGGGATTTTCTGGAGACTTTGGATGAGAGAAAACAAACTCAGGTGGATAACTGGGTGAATTACCTAATCACTTCTGGAGCAATTTTGCAAAAGGATTATGTTTTGAGGATCACTCGGTTGATGGAAGCTATTGTGAGGAATGAAAATGCCATCTTGCTGGGTCGTGGAGCTAATTATATTTTAAAGGGGAGGAAGGAGGGTTTAAGAGTAAAATTGACAGCTCCTTTTGAAAATCGAGTTGAAAACATTATGGAAGTGCGGGGTATCAATTCAATTGCTGCTCAACAGTTCATCAGAAAGATGGATATCGAAAGAACCGAGTTCATTAATACTTATTTTAAAGCGGCTACTACTGCTGAATTCGATTTGGCGTTCAACACTTCTGTCATCGATGCGGATATGATTTGTGAGATGATTAAATTTGCTCTGAAAGAAAAAGAGTTCGACATTTAAACTGGGATTATATGAAACGAAAAAGAATTCTTATCATGGGAGCGGGTGGTCGAGATTTTCACGCCTTCAACACGCGCTTTAAAAATGAAGCGGGCTATGAAGTGGTTGCGTTTACTGCCACGCAAATTCCCGGGATAGATAACAAAAGCTTTCCTGCCAGCTTATCAGGGGATCTTTATCCGAGTGGGATTCCTATATTGCCCGAGGGCCGGCTGCTGGATTTGATCGCAGAAGAATCTATCGATGCTGTGGTTTTTGCTTACAGCGATGTTTCTCATGAATATGTCATGCACCAAGCTTCCAGTATAGTTTCTGCTGGAGCTGATTTCTGGCTGTTCAGCGTTTCGGGATCGATGATTCGATCTAAAAAGCAAGTCATTTCGGTGTGTGCAGTTCGTACCGGCTGCGGAAAGTCTCAGACCTCTCGAAAAATAGCTCGTATTCTTCAGAGTCACGGCAAGCAAGTCGGGGTGGTCCGGCACCCCATGCCTTATGGAAATCTGGAAAAACAGAGAGTGCAAAGGTTTGCCACCCTCGCTGATCTAGAAGAGCAGGATTGCACTATTGAAGAAATGGAAGAGTATGAGCCTTATATCGCTATGGGCTGTCCCATTTTTGCAGGAGTCGACTATGAGGCAATCTTGCGAGAAGCGGAAAAGGAATCAGATATTATTATCTGGGACGGAGGCAATAACGACTTTTCATTTTATTTACCCGATCTCGAAATTGTAGTGGTCGATCCTCATCGAGCGGGAGATGAACGGTCCTACTATCCTGGTGAAGTGAACTTCAAACGAGCAGATGTTATCGTCATCAATAAAATGGATACGGCTGAAGACTCTGCTGTTCAGTTGGTAAAAGAGAATATTCGAGACTGCAACCCCGATGCGGTAGTTATCGAGGCGGGTTCTCCCATATATGCCGAACAGGGAGAAATGATTTCTGGCAAGAGGGTGCTGGTGGTGGAAGATGGACCGACCTTGACACATGGTGGCATGAAGTTTGGTGCGGGGACATTGGCGGCAAAGCTATATGGCGCAAAAGAAATTGTAGACCCTCGACCTTGGCTGACGGGAACCCTCATAGAAACTTTTGCAAAGTATCCAGAGATCGGCGATCTTCTTCCGGCGATGGGCTATGGGAAAGAGCAAATCAAAGACCTGGAGCAGACCATCAATGCCTCGGACTGTGATTGTGTCGTCATTGGAACACCCATTGACTTGGCCAGAGTGATTGACATTCAAAAACACTCCGTCCGGGTAACGTATGAGTTGGAAGAAGTGGGCACTCCAAACCTGGAAATGGTTTTGAAGCCTTTCGTAAATAACCGGGTTTGAATTGGAATGTAATGAGCAATAAGGGTCATAAGCCAAGCCTACTCATTTCTTTCGGAGGTAATGCTCTCAATGTTCCAGACCGTATTCACGCGCATCAAAAGGAAGAGTTTATAATAGCCCAAAAAAGTATGAACGGTGTTGCGGACCTTATTGAAAAGGGCTATAACAAAATAATATTAACGCATGGAAATGGGCCGCAGGTGGGGCAAATTTTTCTTCAGCAGGAACTCACCAAACATGAGTTTCCCCGGCAAATCACATTGGATATTTGTGTTGCCGATAGCCAGGGAAGAATTGGTTACATTCTTCAAAATGTTTTCGATAATGTTTGCCAGAAACGAAGGATCGACAAAAGATCGTTTGCCGTTATCACACAGGTTGTTGTGGACCCGAGAGATCCAGCTTTTAACCATCCTTCAAAGCCCATTGGTGTTTTTTATTCAGAAGAAGACGCCCAGAAACTAATTAAAGAACGAAGCTGGAATTTAATAGAGGATGCAGGGAGAGGATTTCGCCGAGTGGTTCCTTCTCCAAAACCTTTAGAAATTGTAGAAAAGAGGGCCTTTCACGAAATTCTTCAAGCAGGTTTTATAGCTATCGGAGGTGGTGGTGGGGGTATTCCGGTAGTTAGAGGACCGAATGGCGAGTTAAACGGAATCGAAGCGGTGATCGATAAAGACCGAACAAGTGCTCTTTTGGCAAACGAAGTGGGAATAGAAGAACTCGTTATTTTGACGGAAGTTGATTTTGCCTATTTAAATTTTAAATCAGCCGAACCGCAACCAATTAAAAACATATCAGCAGGTAAAATGAAATCTTATTTAGAGCAAGGTGAGTTTTTGGAAGGAAGTATGAAGCCCAAAGTACAAGCGGCGATCGACTTTGTGAAAAGGGGTGGTAAGAAAGCCATCATCGCCAATTTGTATGATTTGCTTTCAGCCATGGAAGGAAGAACAGGGACTCATATTTCAGCGTGAAAATTTCAATTTCTTTTAAAGGGCACAATGAATAAATCTGTAACTATTGACCGAGAAGGATTGAACCAACTCATTATTGTGTTAGGCGGGATGGGTTTTCAGGTTGTTGGCCCTACAGTTCGTGATGAAGCTATTGTTTATGAAAAGTTGGGATCCATTAAAGATCTTCCAGAGGGATTCACGGATGAGCAAGATGGTGGCATTTATCGATTGAAAAGACGTCAGGATCAGTCCCTGTTTGGTTATGCGGTGGGGCCACATTCCTGGAAAAAGTTTTTACATCCTCCCGAAAGGCGTCTGTGGCAGGCCGATTCAGAGGGGAGTGATTTCGAGATTAAACCTGAAAAGCTGGACACTACAAAATTTGCCTTTATTGGCGTCCGTTCCTGTGAAATGCATGCGATTGCCATTCAAGACAAGGTTTTTATTAATGACAAGTTTGTCGATCCGGTTTATCAGGTTCGCAGAGAAAACGCTTTTTTTGTTGCGGTCAATTGTGGTCAAGCTGGAGGGACCTGTTTTTGTGTGTCCATGAACACGGGACCAAAAGTTGAGGCCGGCTTCGATTTGGCACTCACTGAAGTTCTGGAAAATGATCGTCATTATTTTGTGGTTGAGGTGGGAAGCAAAAAGGGAGAGGCTTGCGTGAAGCAGATGACTCATCAGCAGGCACAGAAGGAAGAAATTGCTCAAGCCGAAAATGTGGTCAAAGAAACTGCCGGACAAATGGGCCGATCCCTGAACACAACCGATATTAAAGGACTACTCTATGAAAATTTAGAGCACCCTCGGTGGGATGATATTGCGGAACGTTGTTTATCCTGCGCCAATTGCACGATGGTATGCCCTACCTGCTTTTGTTCCACTGTGGAAGATGTTACGGATATTACCGGCACTCACGCTGAACGTTGGCAGAAATGGGACTCTTGTTTCACAATGGACTTCACCTATTTGCACGGTGGCGAGGTCAGGGCTTCAACAAAGTCTCGTTATCGACAATGGTTGACGCATAAGCTAGCCAGTTGGCAGGATCAGTTCGGCTCGTCAGGATGTGTGGGTTGCGGTCGTTGTATCACATGGTGTCCGCCTGGCATAGACTTTACGGAGGAAGTTCCAAAGATACGTGATTCTGAAACTCAATCTTTAAAAATGTCTTGAGACGAAAGGGTACATTATGAAATCTCTTGAGTCGATTCTTGGTAATCATCCTTTCTTTGAAAATCTCGCGCCCGAGTATCTTACTCTGATAACCGGGTGCGCTTCCAATGTCAAGTTTGAAGCAGGCGAGTTCATTTATCGACAGGATGAAGAAGCGAATAATTTTTATATCATCCGCGAAGGTAAGGTTGCCTTGGAGGTTTGCCCTCCAGGGAAAAAACCGATTACTGTACAAACTGTCAGTGATGGTGAAATACTGGGGTGGGCTTGGCTGATTCCACCTTATCATTGCCAGTTTGATGCCCAAGCTGTTGAGTTGACGCGTGCGATTGTTCTAGATGGAAGATGCCTTAGAACGAAATGTGTAGAAGATCATACTTTGGGTTATGAACTTCTCAGTCGCTTACTGCCAGTAGTGGGAAGGACGATGGAGGCAACGCGGCTACAACTGCTGGATATTTACGGTAATAACGACTGAGGATCGGGAAATGGAAACTACTATGCAAAGCCCCATGACCCCCTGGCCTTATCGTATTGAAAAAGTCATTCGGGAAACTCATGACACATTTAGTTTGAATGTTGTTCCGAAAGATAGTTCCCGTGGAATGACTTTTAATCCTGGTCAGTTTAATATGCTTTATGCCTTTGGTGTCGGTGAAGTGCCCATATCAATCAGTGGTCCAAAGCCTGGCGAGCAAGGTATGATTCATACCATCCGAGATGTGGGTGTCGTTACAGGAGCCCTGCATCAATTAAAAAAAGATCAGACTGTAGGTTTGCGTGGACCCTTTGGCAGTGCCTGGCCGATTGAGGAGTCAAAGGGGTATGACATCGTCATTATGGCAGGAGGTATTGGCCTTGCACCGTTGCGGCCAGCCTTGTATGCGCTGTTAGACCAACGCGATAAATTTGGAGAAATTGTTCTCCTTTACGGAGTTCGCAAACCTGAGGATTTGTTATTCACGAAAGAATTTGAAACCTGGCGGGGAAAATATGGGGTTCAGGTTAAATTGACGGTTGATACAGCAGACCGAGAATGGCGTGGAAACGTTGGAGTTGTCAACACACTGATTCAAAGAGCTGATTTTGATCCAATAAATACGGTAGCGATGATTTGCGGTCCAGAGGTAATGATGCGGTTTGCGGTATCAGAATTAAAACGTCAGGAAGTTCCAGAAAACCAGATTTTTATTACCATGGAACGTAATATGAAATGTGCAGTAGGGTTTTGTGGTCATTGTCAATTTGGCCCGGCATTTATATGTAAGGACGGCCCGATATTTCGTTACGATAAGGTTAAACAATTTTTTGGAATTCGCGAGATATAGTAATGGCTCGGAAATTAAAACCTAAAGTTGCCGTTTGGAAATTTGCATCCTGTGATGGATGTCAGCTTAGTTTGCTGGATTGTGAAGACGAACTGTTGGCTGTGAGTCAGGAAATTGAAATCGCCCACTTCCCGGAAGCATCGCGGGAGGTTATCAAAGGTCCCTATGATCTGTCGTTGGTTGAGGGGTCTATCACCACACCTCATGATGCGGAGCGCATTCATAAAATTCGTCGTTCTTCCAAGTCGCTGATTACTATCGGTGCTTGTGCCACGGCAGGGGGTATTCAAGCGCTTCGTAATTTTAAGGACGTGAATGAATTTGTTTCTATTGTCTATGCGACTCCGGAATATATTGACACGCTGCAAAAGTCCACGCCCATCTCAGAGCATATCAAGGTTGACTTTGAGTTGCGCGGGTGCCCTATCGATAAAATGCAATTGGTCGAAGTCATCAGCGCATTTATAAATGGTCGCAAGCCCAATACGCCTGCGCATAGTACCTGTATTGAATGTAAACGCCGTGGCACAGTTTGCGTGATGGTGGCTCAAGGGAAGATGTGCATGGGGCCGGTTACTCATGCGGGATGCGGAGCGCTTTGCCCCACTTATAATCGCGGGTGCTATGGGTGTTTTGGTCCTCAAGAAACAACCAATGCTGGTTCGTTAAGTTCGCAATTGAAAAGGATGGGCGCGGATGATGAAGAAATTGTCCGCACATTTCGAGGGTTTAACGCTTACGCCGAACCATTCCGCAAAGAAAGTGAATTGCATGACAAAGAAAACCATTAAGGTCGATTATCTGGCTCGAGTCGAAGGCGAAGGCGGTCTTTATATAAAAATGAAAGACGACGCTGTTGTTGATGTGAAGCTGAAAATCTTCGAGCCACCCCGATTTTTTGAAGGCCTCTTGAGAGGGCGTGACTTTAAGGAGGCTCCTGATATCACCGCGCGGATTTGTGGCATTTGTCCAGTGGCGTATCAGATGAGCGCGGTGCATGCCATGGAAAATGCATTGGGTGTCAGCGTGGATGGCCCGTTGCGCGAATTGCGCCGTTTGCTTTATTGTGGTGAATGGATTGAAAGCCACACGCTCCATATTTATATGCTGCACGCGCCGGATTTCTTGGGATACCAGAGTGCCATTCATATGGCAAAGGATCACAAGGGAATTGTTGAACGGGGGCTCAAGTTAAAGAAAGCCGGCAATCAAATTGTTTCTCTCCTGGGAGGGAGAGAAATTCATCCTGTCAATGTCCGTGTAGGTGGGTTCTATAAAGTATTTAACAAACAGGAATTTGAACCACTCATAGAATCCCTTAAGTGGGCGCGTGAAGCGGCATTGGAGACGGTACGTTGGGCCGCTCAATTCCCATTTCCTGAATTTGAACAGGATTATGAGTTTGTAGCTTTGCATCATCCCGAAGAATATCCTTTCAACGAGGGGCGTATTGTTTCTAACAGAGGTTTGGATATTGACTGCTCTGAATACGAAGATCATTTTCAGGAAACGCATGTTGAACATTCTAACGCTTTGCATTCGGGTTTAAAGGAGCGAGGGGCTTATTTTGTTGGACCGATGGCCCGATATAGTTTGAACTTTGATCAGCTATCCCCGATAGCTCAAGAAGCTGCGTTGGAGGCGGGTTTGCAGAAGGAATGTCGGAATCCTTTTAAGAGCATTATTATACGAAGCATTGAGGTGCTTTATGCATGTGATGAGGCGTTGAGAATTCTGCAGTCATATGAAAAACCAGAGCGTCCCTATATAGAGGTTGAACCTGCGGAGGGGATTGGGTTTTCCTGCACCGAGGCCCCGCGCGGCATTTTATATCATCATTATCGATTGGATGAGCAAGGGAAGATTCTGGACGCGAAGATTGTTCCGCCAACTTCTCAAAATCAAAAAACTATTGAGGATGATTTGTGGAAATTTGTCCCTAAACATATCCATTTGTCGCAGGAGGATTTGACTTGGCAGTGTGAACAAGCTATTCGGAACTATGATCCGTGTATTTCCTGCGCAACACATTTTTTGAAACTAGACATTGAACACTCCTGATAGCACATCGTTGATCATCGGTGTTGGTAACTTATATCGAAGTGATGATGCCGTGGGAATTCTGATTGCGCGAAAGTTACAGGATAGGGTTTCAGATCATGTCAGTATTAAAGAGCAAAGCGGGGAGGGCACTTCTCTTATGGATTCCTGGCAGGAGATAGATCGGGTTTATATTTTCGATGCGGTGTCTTCTGGTGGATCCCCAGGAAGAATTCACCGCATGGATGCTTCCAGAGAACCCATTCCAGCTAAATTCTTTTCCTGCTCCACCCATGATTTTGGAGTAGCAGAAGCGATTGAGATGGCACGAACCTTGGGCCAGCTCCCCAGGCAACTGCAACTGTATGGTATTGAAGGGAAAAACTTTCGACCCGGTGAGGTATTGTCAGCTGAAGTTGGACAAGCGATGGAGCAGGTTGTGGACGAAATTATGGAACTCGTTTCACCATTCTGAAGAGGGGTTATGCACGAGCAATCATTGATGGTAGATTTGATGCGGAAGATCAACGCTGTTGGCGAAGAGCAACAAGCAAAAAAGATAACCTGCGTAAAAGTCAGGCTCGGTGCACTTTCACATATTTCAGCCGATCATTTCAGAGAACATTTTGCGCAAGCGGCAATAGGAAGTTGCGCCGAGAAAGCAGAGCTGGATGTCGTCGTGTTGACAGACTTGAACGACCCTCGGGCGCAAGACATCATGCTGGATAGCATTGAACTGGAAGAATGAAAAATTTCTGGCTTATTTGAAATCAAGGCGTTTCTAAAGCCTATATGTAACGAAAAGCAAAATTATTGAGCATTCTGTTTTTCTGAGTATTTTTCTTTTATTGCCAGTATCTCGGGCATGATGGATATAAACTTGTCCACCAGATCAGGGTCAAAGTGCTTTCCCTTTTCCTCCTTTATAAGATTTACAGCATTTTCAACAGTCCAGGCTTTTTTGTATGGGCGGACAGAAGTTAAGGCATCGAACACATCGCATATAGGGACGATGCGTCCTGCAAGAGAAATCTCTTCGCCTTTAAGTCCTTTTGGGTAGCCAGTTCCATCATACTTTTCATGATGGGTTGCGGC
>JAJDBI010000205.1 GCA_029261435.1 Nitrospinaceae bacterium | reverse complement strand
GATAGACAGGCTTCCAAAAACTCCCGTTCCAAACTCATTTTGCAATTAACGGGAAAAACAAGTTTCTCCAGAACAGCTCGAGGCATGACCGTTTGCAAACCTGCTTCCAATGGCACTATCAGAATTAAAGGCTCCCCATTTCGAAGTCGGTTAAGGATATCCAGTCTTTCCCCGGATATTTCGTTTAATGGTGAAAGCTGTTCGTAAGGAAGAAGTTCCCAGGCAGGAAAAAAACAGAGTGGATGTTTAATCTTTTCATAATGAAAAAAATACTTTAGATCATCTTGTAATATTTCACCTTGAGTTTGATCTGCTGTAAAAATTATCACAGAACGATTCTTGAGCCTGATCAACTTCGACAGAAAAAAAGCCCGTGAGGAACCCCTCAGACCTTCGACAGCAACAGGGTTCCCCGACTCTTCAGTCCATTTTTGAACTTGATCAAGCTGAAATGAAAAATCTCCACTCTCAATAATGGCAGTTCTTTCACTCATAAATTTAAACTCAAGACTTTAGGATGGGTCAGGCAGGTTTAGGATTAGAGCCAGCTTTTTCGGGGAGCAAAGGAATCCACTTGGGATCTCCCTTGGGTTTGAAATTAACGCAAACAACAAAAGATGGGCCTTCAAAGAAGTTTAGTTTGTAATTTCCCCCACCAAAACGCTCAAAAAGATATTCTTCCGGGCGGTCTCTAAAACCATCCACTTCCTCTTTGGTGAATTTTGCGATTTCATAAAAATATATGGCAACTCCTTCAAGAACTCCCGCAAGAAGAATGCAATTAACCTGACTGTATATTTCTTCGAAACGCTGGTCCAGTTCTCCCTGGTCGGGATCCCTTTTCAGTTCACGCCTTAATTTTGGTTTGTAGTAATCCCTGAATGCCTGCTTGATCCACATGGGTAATAATCTGTCTATTGGGTGTTTAATTAAGAGCGGAGAGAATTTCACCAGAAACTACGAGGAAAACCGCTATAATGATAAAGTAGTTTTATCATAACAAATTCTGTTGGCAGACATCACTATTTAATTTTTCATGGATACCTCTAACGAATCAACAATATCGGTTGGACTTGTTCAAATGTCCTGCTCTCCAGATGCGAGCAAAAATCTGGAAAACGCGGAGGACTCCATTCGTGACGCAGCAAAGCAAGGAGCGCAAATAATTTGCCTTCCAGAACTTTTCCTGACTCAATATTTTTGTCAAACAGAGAACCCCGAAAACTTTTCTCTGGCCGAACCTCTACCGGGTCCAACCAGCACAAAACTCTCTAATCTGGCAAATGAGTTACAGGTTGTACTGATTGTTCCACTTTTCGAAAAACGGGCTCAGGGTATTTACCACAATACGGCACTTGTGATCGACGCAGATGGGAGCATCGCAGGGACTTATCGAAAAATGCATATCCCTGATGACCCCTGCTTTTTTGAAAAATTCTATTTCACTCCTGGAGATACAGGGTTCAAAAGCTTTTCTACCCGATATGGAAAAGTTGGTGTACTCATTTGCTGGGACCAATGGTTCCCGGAAGCGGCCCGCTTAACCGCTTTATCTGGAGCACAGTTTTTATTTTACCCTACCGCTATTGGGTATCAGGACGAAGATGCCAAGGTCTCTGAACAACAAATTTCAGCTTGGGAAACTATTCAAAAATCCCACGCTATTTCCAATGGTGTTTTTTTGGGTTCTGTGAACCGAGTGGGCCGTGAAAATGCACTGACCTTCTGGGGGCAATCCTTTATCTGCAACCCGTTTGGAGAAGTGATTGGTCAAGCAGAAGATGAACCACAGATCGTGATTGCCAAATGTCCTCTAACAGAGATTGAATCAACGAGACAGAATTGGCCTTTCTTGAGAGACCGTAGAGTCGATGCCTATCAGGGACTTTCTAAATTATACCTTGATAACGATGAATGATACCCCAATTGACTATCGAATGCCCGCCGAATGGGAACCTCATGCAGGCACCTGGCTGACATGGCCTCATAATCCGGAAACCTGGCCCGGTCAGGATATGGTTCAGGTCGAGTCCGACTATCTGCAAATCGTCAAAGCCCTCGCACAAGGCGAGCAAACACATATTCTAGTTCAAGACAAATCTGCCGAAGTGGGCCTGCATAAAAAGCTAATGGATAATGGCGTGCAGATGAGTCAGGTTTTTCTGTATGACATTCCCACCAATGACTCATGGATCCGCGACTACGGCCCTAATTTTCTGGTTCGAGGAAAAGATGTGGCCATCAACGACTGGGACTTTGATTCGTGGGGACGTAAATATAAATGGGAACTCGATGACCTGGCCTGCAGCACCATTGCCGAGCAGTTACAGCTTCCAACTTTCAAACCGGGAATTGTTTTAGAAGGAGGAGCTATTGAAGTTAACGGTCGTGGGGCTTGCCTGACCACCGATTCCTGCGTCCTCAATCCAAATCGTAATGACGGCATACGCCGGGAACGCATAGAAGAGTTTTTCAGGAATTATCTGGGAGTCTCAAAAGTCATTTGGCTGCATGGTGATCTTGAAGGAGACGATACCGATGGGCATATTGACAATTTAGCCCGTTTCGTGAATCCCACAACCGTTGTTTGCTCGTTAGAAGAAAATGAAAGGGACGCAAATTTTCTCGGACTAAAACAAAATCTTGAACGCCTGAAAGCGGCAAAAGATCAAGGGGGAAACCCCTTCCATGTTATTCCCCTGCCTATGCCAGGTCATGTTGGCCCCAAAAAAGAACGTTTACCCGCCAGTTATGCCAACTTTTATATTGCCAACCATGCGGTACTGGTCCCTGTATACGATCACCCTAATGATCAGAAAGCCCTGGACCTGTTAGCTCCATTGTTTCCAGACCGCAAGATTATCCCTATTCAGTGCAACACTCTCATTTGGGGACTGGGAGGTGTTCATTGCCTCACCCAGCAACAACCTACCCCTGAAACACATTAAATTCCTTCTCCCCGATTATTTGAATGTCTGTTTGAATTCAAAATCATTATGCACCAAACCTTTCATGACTCATTTGGCCTGAAAATTGGCATCATCCCATTAGGAATAGAAGGAGACGGAAGAGAACTAATATTTTTGAACCAGCCAAAAATTTCCGGCTATACTAATCTCTATAATTTTCGACTCCAGAGGTCAGTGGATAATGTGTGATAAGCAAGCAACCATTCTCGCCTTCAATACAGTAGAGCGGTTGTTAAAAGGAGATTTTTTTCACTTCTCAAAGGCAGAAGATATTGCCAAAGAGCTCAATACCTTTAACAATAAATGGCCCGTGATCGGATTGGGAACCACTAACTGGTACAAACGAAATGGAGAAGCCATCGTCGAAGGCATGGCAGACAACCCTGAATTTTTATGGGCTGATCCCGAAAGCAATCCTCCCGGGAAACTGATAAATCTCAACCACGACCATCCCCAGCACGAGGAGAATCTAAAAAGCCCGGTTATAGGAGCAAAAGACGCTATTCCTCAGTTCCCGTTCATGGCCATCGCACTTTGCAATCCAGAAGAATCGCAGAATCACACTCTTTCATCAGGGGAAGCCATTCACGAATGGCTTGAATCGAAATTTACTTCTGAAAACCTGGGACTTGCGGCGATCCATATCACCGGGAAACTGGATGGAGTCAAAACAACTACTGCCTGCCACATCCCCATTGGTGGACTGGATTTGAGAGATGGGTACTCTCTTGAAAACAACTTTAAGTTTATTGAATACAAAACAGGCAACTGGAGTATGCAGGGACTATATGGAGTGAATCCCACCATCCAGCAGGTTCTATCTATTCCAGGACATCCCTTGCATCTACACGGCTATGAAATTAATGAAAACAGGGGTGGCCATATTAATCAGGCCCTTTCCACATCCACAACCCAGGTTACTATCTACCCGATCAAAGACATCAATATCAGCATAAAGGGTCTGGATAAAGCCCTTCTACCCGTCAAACCCCTTTAATAGGTAAAGTCCGGATAATATACTCATTGCTGGGATATGTTCTCTTCTCCGGTCAGCTCCTGTATATAAATGATGAACCCTCCGCAAGAACCCTGCATCCAAGATTATAACTGGTCGCACCATTGATTTGGGAAAGTAACACGATTACTAACCGCACTCCTTATTTGGAGGTCAATCATGGTCACAAAGCATGTCCCTCACAAGTTTGCCAAAGACACAACAACCCGAACAGAGATATCCGACTATATGAGTTCCTCCGTGATCAGCGTCAGGTCAGATGCTACGATTCAAGAAACTGCTCAGTTCATGAACGAGAAAAATATCGGTTCTGTTCTTGTAAAAGAAAACGATGAATATATCGGAATCGTCACAGAAACGGATTTATCGCGAAAGGTCCTGGGCGGAGGGCTGGACCCTAAAAATACAGCAGTAAATAAAGTCATGACCCCTCAACCCCTATTCACTCTCGATTGCCACCAGCCGGTAACAGATGCCAATGCCTTCATGGCGAAAAATAAAGTTCGACACTTGCCGGTAACAGAGAACGATAAGATTGTAGGGGTGATTTCGGTCAAAGACCTTGTAGCCTTTTACGCTAATCCGAGACTGAGATAATCAGGATTCTGTAGAAGACTCTGCCTGAACAGGAATTTGTGGAGTATTTTTGAGGTTTTCCAACTCTTCTTCCATGGAAGAGATTGATCTGCTTTGCTGGCGAATGGTAGATTTCAATTTAAAACGGTCAAACAATCCCATAAACCAGGCGATCAGGAAACCTAGAACCAAAGGGATCACAAGCACCACCATCAAAGGCAGTTCTATTGTATGGAGCTGAAGTTGCAGATCGTAATAATTGAGCTCCACCGATCCCATATTTTTCACGGCAAACGAAGCAATAACGATCAGCAACAGGATGGATAGAACAAATTTTATAGCTGGCATGAATTGAAGAACTATAAAGGGTGAATGGAAGGACTATTCGTCGTCGTCTTCCTCTTCTTCATCATCATCTCCGCCTTCTTCCCCGCTGTCAGAGCTTTCCTCGGGAGCTTCTTCAACAGTCTCAGACGCTGATTCAGTAGCTTCAGGGTCTTGTGCTGGCTCGGCGGCCGCATGAGACTCTTCAACTGGGGCTGCTTCTTCAGTTACAGGCTCTTCAGCGTGTACTGGTTCTTCAGCATGAGCAGGTTCTTGAGCAGCTGCTACCGGAGCAGGTGACTCTTCTAAACTTACAATACCTGCAGGCATGCCCTGAGTTGTGCTTGGTCCTGCTCCCAACTCAGTCAATAAGGCTTCGATACCCGCTACCACTTCTCCGGACTTCGCCTTAACATTGGATGAGTTACCCATAGACATCTCCTGGACTGTGACCAATGCGCGTTTGAGTTCCATCACGGCCATCATGCGCTCATAGTTACCGACTTTATTTTTCAGTCCAGAAATATCTTCATTAACTTTACTAAAGCCATCGTCAACATGTTTTTGTAGAGGGGCTATTTTTTCTTCAAGGCTGCTCACGGTACCATCCATACCCATGACTCGGGTATCCAGATCACGGACAAAAAACAAGATGAAGATAATTGCCAGGGCCGCCATTCCAAATCCCAGAAAAGCTACTGCCTTGAGCATATTCATTTCTTCATGCTGCTGTTGAACAGGGGGAACGGGTTTACTGAACTCGGCTTCTTCATTCACGTTATCTTTTGAAGATCCCTGAGAATAATAAGAACTCGCGTCTTCCTTCTCTTCACGCTTAATCTCATCCAACCGTTCTTGTGGAGTCTTTTCCTTGCCTTGATCATCCGTTGTCATAGTTCAACCTTTTATTAAATAAATTTTCTTATCAGCAAGCCATTTTCAGGCCTGTTTTCAAACAATCTAAACCTGCCACTCAACATCTAAATCATATATAATCGTTGAGGTTGCTAGGAGGCAGAGGCTTTAACCCTCAAGTCTTTTTTTTCAGAGTCATTCTCTTAAAAATGCTCCGGCTTTTACCATACGGAGAGAAAAAATGAAGCCTGATAGTACAAGTGGAGCCCGTATTTTGTCAAGAAAAATCAAGGTAAATATCCTACTCATTCTGGGCCTGTTTTTGTCTGGAATCTATACCCCTCATAGCCTTGCGAGTGAGGTAGAGCTTCTCATGACCCCGGCAATGGTCAGCGCGATTCCTGAGCAGCAAAGAGTCATCGTTGATACTCGCTCGTCATGGAAATTTCTTCTCAGCCACATCCCCGGAGCGATTAATCTCAGTGATTGGCAGGAATTTACCCATACAGTTAATGGTGTAAAGGGGCTACTCAACGACGACAAAGGCTTTATTGCGGAAAAATTAGGCCCACTGGGTGTTTCTTTGGATAAAACAATCGTTATTTATGGCGAGCCAAATGACCCATGGAGAACAGATGGCAGGTTCTTCTGGATGTTTGAACGTTATGGATTTCAGAAAGTAGCCTTGCTGGACGGTGGACTAGACGGTTGGCAACAGGCTGGCAAAAAAATTCAAAGAGGCCGTCAACATTCAACTTCAAAGTCCAATCTGGCCTCAAACAGCATTAATCTAAATAATCAGGTTATAGCCGATAAATCATTGATAAAAAACATATTATCAGACAAAAATTTTAGAATCATTGACAACAGAAAAAGAAAAGAATATGAAGGCGCCACTCCCTATGGTTCGACCAAGGGAGGACATATCCCCAACGCAATTCATATCCACTGGCCGGAGTTTTTTCAATCTGACGGAAACCTCAAAAAACTGCCCGCCCTGAATTCCCTGCTGGATCAAAACGGAATCCGCTCTAACCAGGAAATTATCGTTTATTGTACTGGTGGAGTTCGGTCGGCTATGGCCTATTTTGTTTTTCGCTATCTTGGGTATAAAGTCAGGAATTATGATGGATCATGGTGGGACTGGAGTCAGTCCTCTTTTCCTATAGAGGTAAATGGATGACAGAGTTTATTGAAGTGGCCGATCTTGGGGAAATCCCCCCGGGGGAAAGAAAGCGCGTCGAAGTTCGTGGCGAACTCATTACTCTATTTAATCTGGATGGGGAGCTGTTCGCCATCTATGACCGTTGCCCGCACAAAAAAACCGCCCCGCTGGTACGGGGAATATTGAATGGTGTAGGCGTGAAATGCCCCAATCACGGTTTTCGGTTCGATCTAAAAACAGGAAAATGCGACCGGGGTGAAGAATGGAACACGCGGGTCTATCAGGTGAAAATTGAAAACGACAAAATTCTCGTCGGTCCCGCCAACCTCTAACGAGGGAGGCCGATAGCAAAAATATGTTGAGCCGAGAAAAACGATAGCTAGCAATCATACGCTATTGCATTTGGCCCCACGCCGAGTGGTTAGTGGGAACCCTCATCATGACTGTGAGAAGAACCTTCCTCGCGACGGGGAGCCGGGGAGCTCTCGCCGGAACCTTCAGCCATAGGCATTCCTGCTGGACGACCCAAAGCCTCAGAACCATGTTTCAACGCTTCATTATAATGCTTCAAGGCTTCCTTGGCGTGTTGCAAAGAAACGGGACCGTGAGTCTTTAACTCTTCACTGGTATCCTGCATTTTCAGACTGAACTCCAAGTGCTTGACCATTTCTTCCAGATGAAGATAACCCTCTTCACCATGTCCCAACCCAACACTGGCATGACCGCCAGACTGCGCCCAGACTGGATTTGCGGCAAGGAAAATAACGAGCACTGACAATATTGAAAACTTCTTCATAACTTCAATCTCCATCGTTTATAAATTCGGTCCACAATCGTCGACCCCATTCAAATTAAAATATAAGTCCCATTATACTCTTACGAAACACGAAAGGTAATGAAGAAATCGTTGAACTATTTATTGCCCCAGGAGGCGGCTTGCCCCAAAAAAAAAGCCCCCGGAAAAATCCGGAGGCTTTTGGAAGTTTCAATTTATTAGCAAGCCATCAAACCTGGGTTCTCATCACTTCCTGGTAGGCTTCAACAATTTTATTACGAACCTGCATGGTCAAACGAAATGCAAGGTCGGCTTTTCCCACAGCAATCATGGTTTCGTGAATATTGCGGGTATCGCCGGCGACAAAATCCTGAATAGCGACATCGGCTTCTTTCTGCATGGTATTTACCTTATCCAGTGACTGCGCAAGAGTATCGGCAAAAGACGGACCATCAACGTTAGCCCCTCCCCCCTTGGATGTATTTAAACCCTGGGAAGGCCCCGGCCCCTGCAACCCTTTTAAATGGCTGGATACAGTAATGTCTTTCATAAATCAACGCTCATCTAAACAATATCGAATTAATTATAACAAAAAATCATCAAAAAGCTAATCATGACCACCCCTAAAACCTGCGTCCTTATTGCGCATTTTCGGTGATAGCGGCTTTGACGGCTCCACCTCTTTTCAACATCAACTGGACCGTAGCGTTATACATAATCTGGTTTTCGGCCATTTTTGCCATTTCATTGTCAATATCCACATTATTTCCGTTGGATTTAGCCGCAGCATCCTCTTCAAAAGGGTCTGGCGTTAAATCTCCAATGCTGGATGTGTCAGGACCAAAATGCTTTTCATTTGTAGACCTAAGGTTCAAGCCGCCTTTAGAACCCAAAGCTTCACGTAACTGTGCCTGAAAATCAATGTCACTGGCTTTGAACCCCGGAGTATCTACATTACTGATATTCGAGGAAATCAGGTTTTGTCGAGTGGACATCATACTCAGGCTCTTTTTCATGAGAGCCGGAGCTTTATCCGAAAATAAAATTTTGTCAATCAGTGGCATATCAATATCTCCTTGCTGCTTATAGAGCAAAACATATGCCAGAGCACTGAAACTGCACAATTTTTATTTCCATCGCCATAAACAAAGGTATTCAAAGGTCTTGAAGTTTTCCTCTGTCAACCCAATCATCCTGTGGAGATTGGGAAAGCGTCTGAAACCCGGCGATTTTTGCCGGATTTTTGACATATATTCCTGCAATTGTTATTATCACCCTATTCACTTTGAGCAGATGATCGAAGATACCGCAATTGAAAACTTCGACCCTTCAGAAAACCAGGAAATCACGATGGCTCTTGTTAAATGCTTGGATTGTGATAATGAGGTTAGCGATAAAGCGTTCTCTTGTCCAATTTGCGGAAAAACATCACCGGGTCGACCATCAATCAGTTCAGAATTTCACCCGAATAAAAAGGTCAACGCTCGTGACTGGATGGCTGTCGCATTAGCATTTTCAGTCATCATTTTTTATTTTTGGCTGGGCAGCCCAAGATAAATCTCTCTGCAACGTACTTGCACTCCCTTACCCCCATAAACCCATAAACCTTTATATTTAAGAGTGGTTGCGCTTTTTATGCCATGCAAACACGTTGCAAGCATGTCCATGTCAGGTGATTTTTTGCATCAAAAACCGAGACAGGGTTGTTTCACCCTTACCCTGTGGGCCTGTTTCCGGAATCTCATGCCATAAAAAAAGGGATTAAACGGCCTTGAAAGCCTGTTTTCCACAGTTTTTTGCAAACTAACACTAAACGAAAAAAATCGCTCCGGGTGCCCTAAACCCTTGTTCTACCCCACTATATCCCGTTTAATCCCGCCATATCCCGCACATACTTAATGTTGCAAACCACTGCACCCCTACAGCAATAACTGCAAATGACCCAAATAGGACAAAGACACATACTTAATTGTTCGACTATGTAGAAATTATGAGTAAAGGCAAGAAACCCCCTTAATCCCCCTTAACAGTGGAAGGTTAAAAAAAATTTCACCCTGACAGGGGGCTTTCTTTAAATATCTATTTATTCTATAATTATTGCATCACTGTGTATTTTTATTACTCAATCTACTAGTTACCATGTCCCCTAGTTCATCCTTAAATTTGATTTCCCGTTACGGTAAGGAAAGTTTGCCTGAAATTCTTCACCATATTGCTACACGATTGAAGAAGCTTTATGGCTGCAAAATGGTGCGGATCTACCTTGAGGATCTCTACGAGGGCATGCTGGTTTGCCAATATGTAACGGATCAGAACAAGCCAAATGCACAGCACATCACTAAATTTGTCTCCCCTGAGGCTTCGATCATCTCGCAGGCTTTCCTAAATAATGAAGTGGTGTTCTCATGGGACTGGCCGGAAAAATTCGCTAAATTGCAGAATCCGTTTGAGAAGTTAGCCGGCATTAAGGCGACTGCCGTGTTCCCGATCACTTATCAGTTTCGTCCTATCGGCACCATTAGTCTGGACTGGGGGAAAGCCGGGGAGTTTCTTGATGGAGAGCAAAAAAAGGCGATCTCCAATTTTCTCGGCGATGCCAGCGGCACGATTGATCGCGCCAAGCGGTTTCACCAGAAGCTGTCATTCTCACGTCATCTCGATTTGGCTCGCAAAAAGGAAGCCGCGTGGATGATGATGCGCTCTGCTGTGCAATTGATCGACAAACTGGCTCTGGCTTCCGTGTGGGTGCCCTCTTCCATTCAAAACCCCAAATCCCGTGAACTGAGTAACCGGGTCGAGATTCTTGCGGCATTTTCCAAGAACAAAGAAGATGCACTGGTTTATAACAACCGCGACCATATAAATATCCACAAAGAAAACCTGATCAACCGAATTGTCGTCCATGACAAACGCAAGGGCCTCATCGCTAAAGACCCTGAACTGAACGCAGTCTACATAGAAGATGTCATGGAGGAAAGTTTCAGCCGCAAAGCCGTAGCTCGAAAGATTGATCTCGTCTCTCTTTATCAAGTGCCAAAGTTTAATCCAAAAACTGAACAATTGGTTTGTGTGGTGAATTATTACACCAACACCTCGCACAAATTCACCAACTTTGAAAAACCGTTGCTGGAAAACCACGCGGCCATGGTGGAAAAACTAATTCTTGAGGAAAACCCGGAGCATGTTGAGATCGAAGTGCTCAGTGAAATCGAAGAACTGTTATCCGATGCCGATGACAACCTGACATCGTTCCTCGATAAGATTCTGGCAAAAACTTCTGAATTGATCGGTGCCGATTCGGGGACCATTTCCATCCATAAAATTATCGATGGCAAACCCTGGCTCATCATTGAAGATGAAGAAGGCAATCTGGTTGGGGCCAAATCACGCGGTTGGATGAAAAACAAAATCCCCCTCATGCCAGTTGGCGGTGAAGAACTTCCCGACGAGCAAAGGTCGCTCAATGGCTATGTAGCACATATTGCCAGACCAGTATTAATTCCTAATGTGGAAGATTCCCAACAGACTAAAGGTTTTTATAAGAACCTTTTCGGGCAGATCCAGTCTGAACTGGCCGTCCCCATCATTCACGGCAGTCATGTTCTCGGAGTGATCAATCAGGACAGCTTTCAAAAATATTTCTTCACACAGGAACATCAGAGAATCCTCCAGATCATCGCCAGTTTGATCAGCCAGAAGGTCAACAATCTTCAGCAGATTGAAACGCTGAAACGAGAACTGCTTCAACTTCGGAAGGATATTGAGTACCGCGATCCTAAAGTTTCTTCCTATCACTTCGGCAACGTCATCGGAAAAAGCAGGAATGTCAATTCACTGGTCGACCAGATTCAGATCGTTGTTGATTCTATCTGTAACCGCATGCTGAACTGGGAAGGCAACCAGCAACGTGAGGTTATGACGGGTTTACCCAGCCTGCTTATCCAGGGACAAACCGGGTCCGGCAAGGAATTCTTTTTTAACAATATCTATTCCCATCTCAATGATATGTTCCAAAAGGAGAAAGGAGCTCATTTCAAACTTCCATTAAGAAAAACCAATATTGCCGCCTACAGTGGCGAGTTGACTTATAGCGAATTGTTTGGACACAAGAAAGGTGCTTACACAGGAGCGGAGTTCAACCGTCAGGGCATTCTGGAAGAAGCCAATGGTGGAGTGGTCTTTCTTGATGAGATAGGCGATGCCGATCCCAAAACCCAGGTCCAGTTATTACGCTTTCTCGACACAGGGGTATTCATGAGACTGGGTGAAAACCAGCCCCGCATTTCTAAAATTTTTTTGATCGCCGCAACCAATAAAGACCTGCTCAAGGAAATTCAGGAAGGACGCTTCCGCGAAGACCTGTTCCACCGACTTAGTGCCTTGAGTTTTCAGATACCACGTCTGAATGAAAGAGAAGAAGATATTGAAGATCTCGCCACGCATTTTCTCGGCATCCTGTTCAACTCCTATAAAAAAGAAGGCAACGACCCTACTCCACCACAACTGGAGCCAGCGGCAGTTGAATACCTTAAGCAACATCCATATCGAGGAAATGTCCGGGAATTGAAAAATATTCTGCTCAGGGCCATGCTATTTCGGAAGGGCGTTTTGATCAGCAAAAACGAAATCATGTCAGCCTGCCAGCCTTCTTTTTCAGAAATCTCATCAGAAAACATTCCGGAGCGGAGTTTTATCGATACCATGTTGAGCCAGTTTGAGGCGGGAGAAGCCGATTTCTGGACTGACATTCATCAGCCTTTCAAGGCCAACCATTTGACCCGAGACACTGTCAGGGCATTGATAATTACAGCAAAAAGCAGGTATCAAACCAACCTTCCAGGGCTGGCAGTTAAACTGCGCGCCTGTGCAACCCGTTCCCACTTAGAATCGGACGAAAGGAAGAAGTTTCTCAGTTTTAAAAACTTTCTTTATAAAACAGTGAGGATATCTGCCAGCTAGGAATAAGTCCTATAAGCTTCAAGAATTGCAGAGCGGAGTTCAGTCTTTAACTCTTCTGACTTGAACTCCACGGTCTCCCGAAACTGTCCATCCTTACCTTTTTGCGAGGGGAAGCCGACAAACAATCCACCAGTTTTTGATGAGAGGACGCGAAAACCTTTTATCCGAATCACATCATTAAAGGTGACATCCGCGTAAGCCCGTAAGGAAGAATCCGGCTCGCCGGAATCAAACGGATAGATTTTAACCGCTGTAATGGCCATAAAAAGTAAAACGAAAGTCATGAAGGGAATAAGACGGACAATACTACAATATCAAGGATAGATTGACGTCTGCATATAATCTGCTAAACTAATAGGAGATATTTGCCGTAGTTATAAGATGGAAATAAATTCAGTACTTCCTAGACTCCATCTCAGCCACTCAAAACATCGTATCAAATCTCTGCCTTTTGCGCGTATTGTTTTCGCTAATGGCCCAAAATATATATTATCCAAAACCTTTTGAAGGAGTAGCTCATGTCAACAAGCACCATCTCTGAAGACTTTAAAGTTAAAGATCTGTCACTGGCAGACTGGGGACGCAAAGAAATCATCCTCGCCGAAAACGAAATGCCCGGACTCATGTCTCTGCGCAAAAAATATGGGACGACCCAACCTTTAAAAGGAGCACGGATTGCTGGCTCCCTGCACATGACAATTCAGACCGCAGTGCTCATGGAAACTCTGGTCGAACTGGGTGCCGAAGTTCGCTGGGCATCCTGTAATATATTCTCAACGCAAGATCATGCCGCCGCTGCCATGGCTAAGGCTGGCATTCCTACTTTCGCATGGAAGGAAGAAACCGAAGATGAATATTGGTGGTGTACTGCTCAAACTTTACTGTTTGAAGATGGCCCCAATATGATCCTCGACGATGGTGGCGATCTCACCGCTTATGTTCACGAAAAACACCCTGAGTTGCTGGCTAACATTAAAGGCGTCACAGAAGAAACCACTACAGGCGTGCACAACCTTTATAAGATGATCGAAAAGGGAACGCTAAAGCTCCCGGCCATGAACGTCAACGACTCCGTTACCAAATCAAAGTTCGACAACCTCTATGGTTGCCGGGAATCTCTTGCTGATGGCATTAAACGCGCTACCGATATTATGATAGCCGGAAAAGTAGTCGTTGTTGCCGGATATGGAGATGTCGGCAAAGGTTGCGCCGATGCCATGAAAGCTTTGGGAGCCAGAGTGATCATTACCGAAATCGACCCTATCTGCGCATTGCAAGCGGCGATGGAAGGTTATGAAGTCACCACTATGGAAGAAGCTGTTAAAGAGGGAAATATTTATGTCACCA
>JAJDBI010000204.1 GCA_029261435.1 Nitrospinaceae bacterium | reverse complement strand
CCGCCGACCATATCATTGATCTCGGCCCAGAAGGCGGAGATGGAGGAGGTAAGGTTCTTGCAGAGGGCACACCTGAACAGGTAACAAAAGTTAAAGCCTCTTATACGGGGAAATATTTAAAAGACTACCTGTAATTCCCCCTTCCCTTTCCCTTACTTTTAGCCACTCATCAAATTTTATCATTGACAAAAACATCATTTTACATAATACTTAGCCAAATGGCTAAGTTAATAGAAAACCAATTGGATAATGTGTTCTTTGCTTTATCACATCCCACACGGAGACAAATGCTCGACAGACTTATTGATTCTGATCTATCGGTAACAGATATATCGAGAGGCTACAATAGCTCCGGTCCAACAATCAGTAAGCATCTACGGGTAATGGAGAGTGCAGGGTTAATACAACGAACAAAACGAGGAAGGGTCCATTGGGTCCAATTAAAACCAGAACCTTTAAAGGGTGTGGGTGATTGGATGACCCAATATAAAAAGTTTTGGGATATAAGTTTAAGCTCTCTAGACTCCTATTTGAATAAAATTTCAAGAAAAAAAGAAAAATGAAAGAATACGAACAGTTGGTTATCAGAAAAACTTTTATTCACCCCAGAGAATTGGTTTTTCAGGCTTGGAGCCAACCTGACCATATTTCCAACTGGCTGTTCCCTGATTTAAATTGTCCTATAAAGGTTGAAGAGTTTGACTTTACCGTTGGTGGTAATTATAGGTTTGCATTTCATGGCCTGGAACAAGTGGATCTCGTTACTGGAAAATACCAGATCATCGATCCACCCAGAAAGCTGGAGTTTACCTGGGTCTGGGAAAAACCCACTCAAGATGCCGGAATCCACACGATTGTAACGATTGAATTATCAGAAAATGACAATAGCACTGAACTACTCCTTACCCAGAAGGCATTTGGAAGCATTGAAATGTGCAACAGACACAAGCTCGGTTGGGAGGGAGCCATCCATTTCCTTGAATCCCATTTGGCCAAAAACTCATAAAATAGATTCAGGGAATCACTTCAATATAAGGAGGGGAAAATGAAAAACGCTTTGGACATTGTAGACACTTATTACCGTGCTTTTGAAGAGAAGGACTTTGATAAAGCCCGCACGCTTTTGAACGATAATTACAAGTTTAAAGGACCTATGATGCAGTTCAACAGTGCAGATGAATGCATCACCCAAATGAAAGAATGCGGTTTTGAAGCAAGTCACAAAATAATTCGGACCGTTAGCGATGAAAGTCAGGTAGTAGTAATATTTAACTGGATGGTCCGTAAACCTTTTGAGGGAACTTTTCGAATGTGCGAATGCTTCCAAATAAAAAATGGAAAAATAGATTCTGCAGAATTATTTTTTGATACTGCCAGTTTTCCGAAAATGGATAAAAACGCAGCTTAAATTATAACTAAGCCTTCTTTCAAGGCTTAGAAGAAAACTCATGGCTCTTAATGAAAAATTAAACCAGCGAATCAGAGATATTCTTAAGAGGAAGAGAGGGGTCACCGAGCAAAACATGTTCGGTGGCCTTTGCTTCATGCATCATGGAAATATGATATGCGGCGCTGACATTAAAAACGGTTTAATGGTTCGAATAGGACCCGAGAAGTACCAGCAAACCCTCAAGTCAGAACATGTGCGGGAAATGAACCTAACCGGAAAACCATTAACAGGGTTGGTTTTTATCAACCCAGATGGTTATAAAAATAAAAGTTCTCTAAAACAATGGATCAATAAAGGCCTAGATTTCACAACAACGTTACCGAAAAAATAAACAGGTCACCCCAGTAATCGGATCATCACTGAAAATTTTCTTGTATCTCAAAATCATCCTGCGCCAATAACCAGTTGCCATCGTCTTGCTGGACCCATTTCTCCATCGTAATAATTCCTCGCCCGACATTCATGGACCAACTCGCCGACAACAATACGGTGGACGCATCAATCACTTGCAAATCTACATCTTCATACTTCAATTCACCCGCACCTGATGCCATGAAAGGTCGCCAAAATGCATCGATTTCAGCAATCCCCTTAAATGTCCCCAAAGGCTTTGCGTTGATGACAGCATCAGACTGGTAACCTGCCAAACAGCTATCCACATTTCCGGCATTAAAACTCTTGATCCAGTTTTGGCTACATTTCAAAACAGATTGTTTTATAGATGTTTCGTTATCCATAAGGACACTCTTCTAAAGTTTTATATAAGGGGGCGATCTGAAAGGGTAAGAGGATGATCGAGCTATACTAATTGTTTTTCAGATTCTCAAGGCGGGCAACAGCTCGGAAGAGTTTTTTCTGTGTTTCGATGAACTCTTCTTCTGATAGATCAGTCAGTAATAATTTTTCTGCATCAGCATGGGCACGCTCGGCACGTTCACGATCTATCTCATGCAGAAATTCTCCGGTTTCAGCCAATACCGTAACACGATTATCCGTCACTTCCAGATAGCCGCCACTGACAACCAGCGCAACGGTCTCACCATCCTTCTCATAAGACAATTGGCCAGAACGCAGGTTGGTCAAAATTGGAGCGTGATCGTAAAGTATCCCCAGGTCACCTTCGGTACCGGGGGCATTGACCTGATCCACCTCATCCGCAACGAGTTGTTGTTCAGGAGTTACAATACTTAGTATTAGTTTCTGGCTCATGCTGATTTCTTATCCAATTCTTTCTGTTTCGCGTGAACTTCGTCCAGGGTTCCAACCATGTAGAAAGCCTGCTCAGAGAGATCATCCCCACGCCCTTCGAGGATGTGCTTGAATCCTTCAATAGTATCCTGCACTTTGACATATTTACCAGGTGATCCGGTGAAGACCTCTGCCACGAAGAATGGTTGAGAGAGATATTTTTGAATTTTCCGGGCTCGAGAAACAGCCTGTTTGTCCTCTTCTGAAAGCTCATCCATACCCAGAATTGCAATGATGTCCTGCAAATCTTTATAACGCTGCAAAACTTGTTGTACTCCGCGAGCCGTGTTGTAATGCTCATCACCCAGTACTTCAGGATCAAGAATCCGTGAAGTAGAATCGAGTGGATCCACAGCAGGATAAATACCCAATTCAGAAATACGCCGATTCAGTACCGTAGTTGCATCAAGATGTGAGAAAGTAGTCGCAGGCGCAGGGTCAGTCAAGTCATCAGCTGGAACATAAATCGCCTGAACGGAAGTGATAGAACCTTTTTTAGTAGAGGTGATCCGTTCCTGCATATTACCCATTTCGGTTGCCAGTGTTGGCTGATAACCTACCGCAGAAGGGATACGTCCCAAAAGTGCTGACACTTCGGAACCCGCCTGAGAAAATCGGAATACATTGTCGATAAACAGCAGAACATCTTTACCACCCTCATCACGAAAATATTCCGCACAAGTGAGACCGGTCAGACCAACACGCATACGCGCACCTGGAGGCTCGGTCATCTGTCCGTATATCAACGCTGTCTTGTCAATAACATTAGACTCTACCATTTCATGATAGAGATCATTACCTTCGCGGGTTCGCTCGCCCACACCTGCGAACACGGAATAACCACCGTGTTCCGCACCAATATTACGAATCAACTCCATGATCAAAACGGTCTTGCCCACACCTGCACCGCCGAACAGACCGGTCTTACCGCCCTTGAGATACGGCTCAAGCAGATCAATAACCTTAATGCCCGTTTCGAGCATTTCCATTTTAGTGTCCTGCTCTTTAAACTCGGGAGCGTCGCGATGAATACTCCATCTGGCTTTAGATTCAACCGGAGGCTTTTTGTCAACCGGATCACCGACGACATTAAGAATTCTACCAAGCACTTCTTCCCCGACAGGAACAGTAATAGGAGCACCTGTATCAAGAGCTTCCATTCCACGAACCAGACCATCGGTGGAATGCATTGCCACGGAACGGACCGCATTGTCGCCAAGGTGTAACGCCACTTCGCAGACCAGCGTTTCCATTTCCCCGCCTTCTCCAGCACGCTCAATATTGATTGCGTTATACAGAGCCGGCAGAACACCGTCTTCAAATCTCACGTCTACGACGGGCCCCATGACTTGGATGATTTTTCCCTTGTTCATTCCTTCGTCTCCATTAAATTCAGTATCTTCACGCAATCAACCTTTCAAGGCTTCAGCGCCTTTTACGATTTCTATCAATTCTTTGGTGATATAAGCTTGTCGGGCTTTATTATAGGTCAGTGTCAAGCCTTCAATCATCTCACCGGCATTACGACTGGCACTATCCATCGCTGTCATCCTCGCTCCATGCTCACTGGCGCTGGACTCCAGAAACGCACGGTAAACTTCTACCGTCATATAACGTTTCAACAATTCATCGAGAATAGACTCTTCATCCGGCTCGTAGATATAATCCACAGCAAACGTATCGTCTTTATGTGCCAGGTTTTCAGGAACAACAGGGAGCAGTTGTTCAACCACAACCTCCTGTTGCATCACGGACTTAAACTCGTTGTACACCATGAAAACCTTGTCGATTTTCTTTTCTGAAAACAGGGTCGACAAGTTCTCACCAATGGCCTGAGCCTTAAGGTAGTCAAAGTCTTTCGTCCACCCAATAATTTCCTCGGTAACCGTCACAGGGCGGTTGCGAAAAATATCATTGTTCTTTTTTCCTGCAACGATCAAAGAGTTTTCATTCTGCGCATTGTCCTTAAGATGTTGCGCCATTTTACGAATGAGGCTCCCGTTAAATCCGCCACACAAGCCTTTGTCCGAAGTGATGAGGAGGAATAAATGCCGATTCCCCTCCCGCACATCCAGCAAAGGGTGCAAATCACTATTACACCGCGCGGCCAAATGATTGAGAACATCCATCATTTTGATCGCATAAGGCCGTGCTTCCAGAATTGCGTGCTGAGCCTTGCGTAACTTCGAAGCCGCAACCAGTTTCATGGCCTTGGTGATCTGCTGTGTATTTTTTACGCTCTGAATGCGTCTTTTTATTTCTTTTAAATTAGGCATATTTTAACTTTTGAAAAGGCCTTTGAATTCCTCGATAGCAGCCTGTACCTGGCCCTCTGTCTCATCATCAAGTTTTTTGGCTTCTGCAATTTTATCCATTAAAGCCTTATGCTTGTCTGCCATAAAGTTCAGCATGCCACTTTCAAACTTCTGCACATCTCCAACAGGGATATCATCCACCAAACCACGTACACCCGCGAAAATAGAAATGATCTGCTCAACCACGCTCAAAGGTTTGTACTGACCCTGTTTGAGCAATTCAACAAGTCGTTCTCCACGATGAAGCTGTGCTTGTGTGGCTGCATCCAGGTCACTGCCAAACTGTGCGAAAGCCGCCATCTCACGGTACTGAGCAAGGTCCAAACGCAACTTACCGGCAACCTGTTTCATGCCCTTGATTTGAGCCGAACCACCCACACGAGATACCGAAAGTCCAACGTTAATAGCAGGACGCACACCAGAATAAAACAGGTCGGTCTCCAGAAAGATCTGTCCATCCGTAATTGAAATCACGTTGGTTGGGATATAAGCAGAAACGTCTCCCGCCTGAGTTTCAATGATGGGTAGAGCTGTCATGGAACCTGCACCCAACTCGTCGCTAACTTTTGCAGATCGCTCCAGCAATCGAGAATGCAGGAAGAAAACGTCACCCGGATATGCTTCACGTCCCGGAGGTCGTCTCAATAACAGAGATAACTGTCTGTATGCCGCCGCCTGTTTACTGAGATCATCATAAACAATCAGGCAATGTTGCCCGTTATCACGAAAATACTCACCCATGGCACATCCGGCATAAGGTGCGATAAACTGCATCGGTGCCGGGTCACTGGCCGAAGCCGAAACCACGATGGTGTATTCCATAGCACCATGCTGTTCCAGAGTTTTAACCACCCGGGCAACGGTAGAACGTTTTTGTCCCACGGCCACGTATATGCAGAACATGTTCTGCCCTTTTTGATTGATGATCGCGTCAATAGCGACAGCAGTTTTTCCCGTTTGCCGATCGCCAATGATCAGCTCTCGTTGTCCGCGACCAATAGGAATCATCCCATCAATTGATTTGATTCCCGTCTGCATCGGTTCGTGAACCGATTTCCGGTCAATAACACCCGGCGCAACTCTTTCAATCGGACCAAACTTTTCTGTTTTAATGGGCCCCTTGCCATCGATCGGCTGACCCAGGCCATCTACCACCCGGCCTACCAACTCAGGTCCAATAGGAACTTCCATGATACGACCGGTCCGTTTGACCTCATCGCCCTCTTTAATATTATCGTCACGTCCGAGCAAAACTGCCCCGACATTATCTTCTTCAAGGTTCAAAACCATCCCTGCAAGGCCACCGGGGAATTCCAGAAGTTCACCCGACATGGCTTCTCCGAGACCATAAATCCGCGCGATTCCGTCGCCCACAGAAATCACCCGTCCGGTTTCCTTGAGCTCGATCCCCTCTTCAAAGCCTTCAATCTGCTTTTGAATTAAGGAACTGATTTCATCGGCTCGTAAATTCA
>JAJDBI010000203.1 GCA_029261435.1 Nitrospinaceae bacterium | reverse complement strand
AACGCCACCATTGAAGCGGCACGGGCTGGTGAAGCAGGTAAAGGATTCGCTGTAGTTGCCAATGAGGTCAAGGAGCTGGCAAACCAGACCGCAAAGGCGACCGAGGATATCAGCAGCAAAATTCAAGCCATTCAAACGGATACTCACAGTGCCGTAGAGGCTATTGGGGAAATCAGCGGTGTCATAGGACAGATCAGCGATATCTCCAATACCATAGCCAGTGCTGTGGAAGAGCAGTCGGCCACCACCAACGAGATCACTCGTAATGTCACCGATGCTTCCAGAGGATCCCAGGAGATTGCTGAAAACATAGCGCGTGTCGCAGAGGCCGCCAGTAGCACAACTGAGGGAGCCACTGACACTCAGACTGCCGCAGGTGAATTGTCAAAGCTGGCTACAGAAATGCAAGACATTGTCAGTCAGTTTAACGCGTGACTACAATTAATAGAGCTCCGGTTAATAGCCGGAGCTCTTCACGCTTCATTTAAGACAAAAAAACTTAACCAGAAACGATATGTGATTGTCATTCATCGCTTGTGTTTTGTGGCCCAAAATCTCCCGCATTGATTTTTTCAGCCAACTCCTCGACAAAATGCTCTAAGTATTGCGGAGTGACAGCTGACAAATGCGGTTGAATCAAAACATTTTCAGTTTCCCACAATTGCGAGGACTCCTGAAGAGGCTCCTCTTCAAACACATCCAGATAAGCTCCCGCAATTTCTCTGGCTTGCAACGCCTCAACCAAATCGTTCTCCTGACAAGCATTTCCCCGCCCCACATTATAAAAGTAGCAAGACTTCGGCAATGCCTTGAAGTGTTCAGGTTTAAGGACTCCGGAAACCTCCCCCGGTAAAACGCAAATCAGATGATCCGTTTCTGCAAAAATCGTTTGCCAGTTTTCAGTGGCAAGAATCCGGTCAGAACCTGAAAAGTATGCAGGAGCAGAGGTAGGGTTCTTTTTGATCCCGGTGAGAATACACCCAAAGGGTTTCAGTCTTTCGGCGATTGCATTGCCGATTTTCCCAAACCCCAGAATAGTAACTCGGCTTTTGTAGAGTGATTGCAGTTTTTCAGAGATCTTAACCCGTGCCCATTTTTTTTGTTTCTGCATAGACATTGACAGGGGGAATGCTTTCAAAAAGTAAATCATGGCCCCGACAACGCTCTCGGCTATAAGACTTCCATGGAATCCACCAAAGGAAACCTGCAGGCCTTCTCTAGCTTCAACTTCGATCCAGTCTTTTCCGGCGGCAGGGGTAGCAATGAGTTTTAATCTTGTTGCCGATTCCAGCCATTGCTCCTTGAAAAACCAGACAATCACCGCTTCGGACTGAGGCAGACGATCCTTAAAGTCCTTGGAGTTCAGACAGACTTCCACTTTTAATCCAGGAACCCGGCTCTCCAACATAACTTTATGCTCAGGTCGGAAGTTCCAAGCCTCAACATGAGGATGGGTTAAATATACCAGAATAGTTTTTATAGACACCGTTTCTCAACCTTTAAAAAGTCAAAGTTTCCGTTCATACCAAAGGCTAAATGATCTCATGATTTTAGACCAATGAAGTTGTTTTCAGATATGAAATAGCTTGGATAATCGCTAGTTAGACTGTGCACTTAAGTTAACACTTTTATCAAATTTCATAACTGCCCAAAAACCAATGGATTTCATCCAAAACAACAACTACTTGAAAAATTTAGACTTATCCGGTATCGACTATTTTGGCCTGGTTTTTGCTTTAACTGGTTATAACAATTAACCAGTTTTTGTCAACGGGAGGCAAATCATGACACGAGCACAGTTAGTGAGTAAGTTATCTTTGCGAATGGATGTAACCAAAAAAGAGGCCGATATTTATTTGAGCGCATTTCTAGATTCGATTATGGAGACCTTGCATAAAGACGGTCGTGTAGTGGTTCAGGGGTTCGGCTCATTCAAAATCAATGAATACAAAGCACGGACCGCAAAAAAACCGTTGACGGGAGAACTTATTCAATTACCCATTCGGCATAAACCCAGTTTCCATGCAGGTAAAGAGTTGCGTGAACGAGTGAATGCAGAAATGGTTCAGGCTCAGGAAGCAGAAGTATTGATCAACCGCGTTCGAGCGCCGGAAAATGTATTCAGCATTTCAGCTGGATAGAACATGGCCTGAACATTGGCAACCGTTCGCTAAAATTGTGGTATGATATGGCTTCAGGGCACGACTTTAGAATAAGTTTAAGAGTCCCTTCTTACTAAGGAGCCTCGGCATGTCCAACAATAGGGACACCTGTAGCAAGTGTGGTGAAAAAAGCATCCTAAAAGGCGAAATTGGTCTGAGGACCAGCAGGGACAAGGAATTGATCATGGTGGTCCGACAGGACCACGGGGTCGAGAAAAGTGTCCCATTACTTCCCAACATCTGCTGCCAATGCGGCTTTGTGGACTTTTATGTGCAGGACCCTGCTCACTTAAAAATAAGTTCCGAAGATAAACCCATCAACCCCGACTTTAAACAACGCCCACTGCTGGAATCTGACTTTTAAATCCCTTCATTGATAGATCTGTTTACCGCATTTTTATTTTCCCCTTAACCACTGATAAACCTTGTGCATCACCCATTTTTACGCCAAAATGGGAATAAGGTTTAGAAAACATCCTGCTCCGATTTTTATTAAAATTGAGTAATCAGGTTTTCCTTTTTCCTTATGGCCATACCCTCTAAAGATGAGCTTCACTACCTATTCTTAAAGCTCCATTCCCTCACAGGAATCGTACCAATCGGAGCTTTCCTGGTTATTCATATATGTGTCAACTCACTCCGTACAGTAGGAGTGTGGCCCTACCAGCTGAGCATTGACGCGATAAACAATCTGCCTTTCCTGCTGGTCATCGAGATAACCTTTATATACATCCCCATCCTTTTTCATTCGGTGATGGGGTTCTATGTCGTGCGTCTTGCCAAAACCAATGTGCATCGATACCGGTATCCTAGAAACGGCCTTTATACCTTGCAGCGCATTTCCGGTGCTGTTGTTTTCGTCTTTCTGATTTACCACCTGGGAACAACGGTGGCACCGAAACTATGGGAGGGCAAACACCACTTTGAAGCGGCTCCTTTTCTGATCGACATTCTAAATGGTGAATTTAAAACCTGGCAGGGGATGCTGATCTATACCATTGGAATTGTTTCAGCGACTTTTCACTTCAGCAACGGACTATGGGGGTTCTGCGTATCCTGGGGGATTTTGATAGGCAAGAACGCCCAAAGAAATGGAGCTATCGTTTTTGCAATGGTCGGCATCGCACTCACTGTTCTGGGCATGGCCACGATAGTAGAATTTAATATTAACCCGATCCCTGTTGACGCAACGGTGGCGAGATAAACGCATGCTAAATCGAAAGAAAAAAATTATCGTCATTGGAGGCGGTTTAGCCGGATTAGCACTGGCCATGAAGTTTTGTGAACGCAACGGGGAAGTGACTGTTGTGTCTTACCAGTCGTTAAAACGATCTCATTCGGTTTGCGCACAAGGTGGCATTAATGCCGCTATCGACGCAAAAAACGAAGGTGATACTCCTGAAAAACATTTCTACGACACCATCAAGGGAGGCGATTTTCTGGCTCACCAACCTCTGGTGCGCGACATGTGCTATCAGGCCCCAGCCATCATCCACCTTATGGACAGAATGGGTGTAGCATTTAACCGAACCGGTGAAGGGCATCTCGATTTCCGCAGGTTTGGCGGCACACTCTATAATCGAACCGCATTTGCAGGAGCCACCACCGGGCAACAACTCGTATACGCACTTGATGAACAAGTCCGGCGCCATGTGCATGACGGCTCTGCCAAGACATTGGAGTGGCATGAATATTTGGGTGCTGTTCTTGACTCCGAAGGAATTTGCCGAGGCGCAGTGATTCACGATCTTAGAACCGATGAGATCTATACCTTGCAAGCAGATGCTGTGGTATTAGCTACCGGTGGCCCGGGACAAGTTTATGCGCGGTCTACCAATTCTGTAGTCAATACTGGAGCCGCCGCCACAACTGCTTATCTGCAAGGGGCCAAGTATGCAAATGGTGAGTTCATCCAGATCCACCCCACCGCAATACCTGGGCAGGACAAACTGCGGCTAATGAGCGAATCTGCCCGAGGTGAAGGTGGGCGCGTCTGGGTACCACGCACCGCCAGTGATCAACGGGACCCGAAAAAAATCCCTGAAAACGAACGCTATTATTTTCTCGAAGAGAAATATCCTCTATTCAAAAATCTC
>JAJDBI010000202.1 GCA_029261435.1 Nitrospinaceae bacterium | reverse complement strand
ACTCTGTACTTGTTAATACCAAAATTAAAGCCAATGACTGGAAGTCAGCGTTAAAGAAGCTTTTCAAGGAAAACAGCCGGTTCGAGATGTGGGGGAAAGAACTGGCAATCAGCAAAATCTGGCTATACCAATATGAAAATCATCCTGTTTCATCGGAAGACTTCATAACCCTTGTTGATGCGAAAGAAACTTTATCGAAACATGAGATATTCCGCATTGCAAAAGAAGCCACTAATATCGATCAGCGGCTCATGGCCATGGAACATTTCAGCTATCTTGCTGAGGATGAAGAAGTCCTTCCTCTGCTAGTCTTCAACTTGTATGCCCGACAGGCAAAGGTTCGTTCCACTTCTCTGTCCCTGTTTAAAAATCTTACCGACGACATACCTCTGGATGACATAGGAAATATCGCACATTTAGATAATGATCCAAAGATTCGAATGCAAGCTTTATCGCTCATTGCTGAGCGCATTGATGAAAGCGATTCAAAGCCTTATCTGCTACAAGCTCTCAATGATCCGTCCAAAGAAACACAAAACCTGGCCCAGGAACTTTTACGAGACCTGGGCTTATCAGACACCTGAACATTAAGGAGGACTGAACGTGAAAATCCCAAAAAAGAAGCATCTAAGTTATCTTGCTGGGGCAGGACTCATCTCTATGACTCTCGGTGCGGGGCCTGCCAGTGCGATAGATATAAGAAGTTGGGATAAGAATATAAACGACGTGAACAAACGATTTATTGTCCTTTCCACTTTGAATAATGAAGCTGTTTTGGATAAGGAGTCGCAAGTGGTATGGGAAAGGACACCGGACAACACTTCCACCACCTGGTTTAGCGCACGAAATGCATGCATTCACAAAGAAGTCGGTGGCAAATCAGGATGGAGGCTCCCTTCCATTCAGGAATTGGCCAGTCTCATAGACTCAACGCAAAACGATCCGGCCATTAAAAGCGGGCACCCTTTTCTCAATGTGAACTCGGACCCTTACTGGTCTGGAACAAAAGGAGCTTCTATTTCAGGAGCCAGTGATAATGCCTGGAGTATGGACCCTGGAACTTCAGGAGCGACGACTTTCTCAACTTCAGGCGCAATCACTATGAGTGTCACAACTGACTCAAACTTGACATGGTGTGTACGCAGTCCTCTTGCTTCTCAAAGCGAGTAGCCAAACGCAGTAAAGTAGACCCTCTCTCTAGCGGGAGAGGGTCCAGGAAAATCGACCGATGACAGAACTATCAATGTCCACCTGATCTCCGGGCATTAACGGTCCTACTCCCGAAGGGGTGCCGGTAAAAATGATGTCTCCCGGCCTCAACGTCCACCATCCGCTCAGCCTATGAATCAAATTCCTGACAGGAAATAGCATGTCGCGAGTGTTGCCCTGCTGCCGCAGATCGCCGTTAACCGAACAGGTGAACAATAAGTTTTCCAATTCTATAGTGTTCGAATCGTAAGCTTTGAAATGCCCCAAAGGCGCGCTCTGTTCGAACGCCTTGGAAAGTTCCCAAGGCAATCCGGCTTTCTTTAATCGCCCTTGAACATCTCGCAGGGTCAGGTCTAACCCCAAAGTGATTCCGGCAATATACGATAAGGCATTTGCTTCAGGAACATCCTGCCCTTCCCCGCCAATCAAGAGCACCACTTCCACTTCATGATGCAAAAGGCTGCCATGCCGAGGCATGGACAGAGTTTCGCCGGGAGTCACAATATTGCAAACCGGTTTCATAAAAACCACCGGTTCCTCGGGTGCTGTGCTCCCCAGTTCCTTCACATGCTCGTCATAATTTTTCCCGATGCAAAAAATCCGCTGAGGAGTGTATGGCCGACCCTCTATAGAAATTTGCAGTACACTCATTGATTAAAAACACGCTGGAAAAAATTCTTCATTGCCGCCCATGATCGTTCATCCGCCTGTTTGTCGTATTGCAAGCTTGGGATATTGAATTTTTTGCTAAACTCATCGGCCTGTTTATTGGTGAAACTGTGTCTGATCCCCGCCAGACTCATATATGTGAAGTCGGCATTGCCCGCCATCATTTGACTGGAAAATGAACCTACCGTTTCAGGTTTGAGAAATCCATCCTGCGACCCGTTAATGACCAAAACGGAAGCCTTCATATTTGTGATAGCCGGTTGCAAAGGCAATGCACTGTGAAAGGCAACAACTCCATCCAGATCCGCACCACCTCTTGCCATACGAAGAGACACCGCACCCCCGAAACAAAATCCAATGGCACCTATCCGTTCTGCATCAACAGTTTTATGTGACTGCAAAACTTCCTTTGCTTTATTGAATCTAGCCTGTGATGCATCCCAGTCCTTGAAAGCAGCATTCATGAATTCTCCTGCCTTCTTGGGATGGTCAGCGACTTTACCATCGCCATACATATCCACCACCAAAGCTGTGTAGCCAATTTTAGCGAGCCTGCGAGCTCGGTCTCTGGCATGCTCATTATGTCCCCACCATTCATGGACCACTAAAATTCCTGGACGTTTTTCTTTGATGGCAGAGTCGTAAGCAAGATAACCCTTTAGGGTTGTACCGTTCTGGGTGTATTCGATCTCCTGAGTTTGAATCTCGGCATGAGCAAAGGTCGCCAGGTTTAGAATTGCAAGAAAAACCAATTGAAGAAAAATTTTCATAGAGACTTAACTCCTCTGATTTAAATTTTGATTTATTGAATCACTGAATTTTACCGGGCTTTATGGTGAAGAGAAAGGAAAAACCATAACCCCCTCTTCCATGCGCCAAAATCTGCAATGAAGAACCAAAATGTTCTTTTTCCTGATAGTGTTTATTTTGCCAGGATCTGAATAACTGATAAAATAAAAAGGATCCAAAGCCTTACTTTTGGAAAATATAAAATCATGGGTAACCGTAAAAAACTAAACACTTCCCGCCGGGCATTTTTAAAATACGGGAGCTTGACAGCCATGACGGTTGCAATGGATCTCACCCTGCCTGTTATTCATCCATCACAGTCTGGACTGATGACTTCTGCCAACGCAGATGCACTTGATGAAATAGCAATTCAGGGAAAGAATGGATTGAGAGTTTTGAATAATCGACCCTTAAATGCCGAGACCCCTCCGCATTTACTGGATGATGTTATTACGCCCAATGACAGGCATTTCGTCAGAAATAACGGACTCCCTCCACAAATGGATGCAACAGAGTGGACGCTCACGGTTGATGGCGAGGTGCATAATCCTCTGGTACTGACTCTGGAACAACTCAAACGATTCAAACAATACACCTGTTCCCTGCAGATAGAATGCGGAGGCAACGGGAGGGCCGGCTTCGAACCTCCGGCAAAAGGCAACCAGTGGACCTACGGCGCTATAGGTTGCGCTACCTACACAGGGGTGCGCATGAAAGATGTACTCCGTTCAGCAGGGCTGAAAAATTCTGCAGTCTACACAGGCTATTATGGAAGCGATCTACATTTGAGTGGCGATCCAAATAAAGTACCTATATCGCGTGGGACCCCAATCAGTAAAGCCATGGATGATCATACCCTTATCGTTTGGGAAATGAACGGTCGGCCACTTCCTGCCCTGCATGGATTTCCACTGCGCGTGGTCACACCCGGCTGGCCCGGATCAACCTCCATAAAATGGCTGAAACGCATTACTATCCGCGATCAAGAGCATGACGGACCCAAGATGACAGGGTATTCATACCGTGTACCCCAATACCCGGTTCCTCCTGGAGCGCATGTGCCCAGGGAGGATATGAAAATTATCGAATCTATGCCTGTGAAATCACTGATCACATTTCCAAAGTCCCGACTCAACTGGAAGTATAAAAAATCCCTTTCGGTACGAGGACATGCCTGGGCAGGAGATCGAAGCATAAAAGCCGTACATGTCTCTATCGATTTCGGAGTCAATTGGAGGAAAGCGGTTTTAACGCCGCCGGTCAATCCTTTTGCCTGGCAAAATTGGAAAACAGTGATTGATTTTCCAATGAAAGGCTATTACGAAGTGTGGGCAAGAGCCACGGATAGTATTGGTGAAATGCAACCCATGGTCGTACCGGGATGGAACCCTAAAGGTTATTTGAACAATGCCATGCACCGAATCTCAGTTACCGTACTTTGAAAGAAGTTAGAAATATTTTTTATATAAGGAATCATGAACGTCCTTCAGAAATGCATACCTTCAACACCCTGGCTGATTCTATTTTTTTCTCTGTTTTGCTCCCCTTCTCTTCCTAATATCGTTTACGGTGAGGATTCACAGTACCAAGGGTTGCCGCCAGGAAAAGGACGCGAACAGATTCTTGAGAATTGCACCGCCTGCCATTCTACTGCCATCATTTTGCAAAACCACATGCCCCGTAAGCAGTGGGACCAGACATTGACATGGATGCAAAAAAAGCAAGGCTTGTGGGAATTGGAACCAAGCCTGAGAAAAATAATTTTAGATTATTTGTCCACACATCAGGGAACACAGAATTCACTTTCCCAGCCTCAAAACCCCATGGGCCATCAATACTCCTACCGACCTAATCCCTTATAACGTATTAATTTATAGACCCCCTGTTTTTCATAAAAGTAGTACAGAGGGGTGCCTCCATATTTTGGCATGCGAATTGCTCTAGTAACTACAAAGAAGTGATAACGTCAAAATTCAGACAGGGAGGAGTTATGAAAGACTTGACTATAGATGAACTTTTAACCCGGGTATTTAGAGACACCGCAAACCGCGTTGGTTGGAATGTTTATAACAAGGACAAACGCATAATCACGATATCCAAGCAAACCAAGCCAGCGACAGCCGGAAACCTGAAAAAACTTCACTGAAACGGGGGATTACAATGAACGAGATCGCAATTTTAACACGAACTGATGAAACATCTCTATCCCCCGAGGACCGGGCAAACTGGAAAGCAGACATCGCTGAAGCCATTGACCGACTTGATGAAAAGGAAAGACTAGTGATGGCCCTGCACTATCATGAAGAACTGACTTTGCCGGAAATTGCCAAAGTGCTGGACCTTTCCATTTCCAGGGTAAAAAAAATCCGCGACACAACTTTACAAAAATTCCTCAGTCACTAGCCAGCGTGACGCTGGACTCAATGAGCAATAAGTTTTGCTCCAGTTTCTGTTTCCGTGGACTGGAGAATGAATATTTGCCTCTGTGACGAACAACCGGCTTAGGTGCCCTAAAAAAAACTGCGGACGATATTAATTGTTTCATCCGCGATAAAAAACAGTCCGTCCGATAGAGGAGCACCTCCCACTTCGAATATTTTAAACAGTCCCCAAAAAAAAATCAGGTTTGCCACCACTGCCAACGGCCACCTCAACGCAAAATATTGCGCCGGTTTATGCAAAAGAGAAGTTGGCTTTTCAGTTACTCCCCTCTCAATAGCAAGCCCATAAGCCTCCAGATTTTTAACATAACCCTGAAAACTCTCGACTGATAACCATGTAGTGAAAAGCCCCGCCCACGCCACGACCAAATGCGCAAAAGTGGGAAATAATGTGCTCAATAACATCAAAGTGATCCACAAACTTTCAGGTGACCATGGCAAAACCTGAGCTTGATTCAGCAGGCTTGTCAGGCTCAGAGGTGCACCGTACCCGTTTAAAACAGTCAATTGGTTGAACGCCTCCACACCTCCGACCAAAGTAATTGTTAAAGCCAGCAATAGTATTAAGGCTATGAAAAGATCTGCCACAATATGCCAAAAGATTTTATTCATGTTCCGGTCACGACCTAATTGCTCGACCAGCCACCGGCTGACCCCCATTGAAAGACCATCCCATAGACTGTTGACAAGAGGAAGTGCAAACAGGAACATATAAAAAGAAATAGCAGAAATGTTCAAATTGTTTCCTGAAACCAGACCAAAAGCCACTGCAATAAGTAGGAATCCAAGGAAAGGGAATAAAATAAAAGAAGCCCACCTTTGCCCAGCAATGGCTTTGAAGGATAAATAATATACCGCTAAGGCTACGGCTACGGCTCCGGCATAGGCTACGGCATAGGCTCCGGCTCCAGTTAAGCCTACGACTACGGCTAAGGCTACGGCTACGACTACGAGTATGGCTCCGGCTACGACTATGGCTACGGCTAAAGCTACGGGTATGGCGAAGACTTCGGCGAAGGCTCCTGCGAAGGCTCCGAATTTAACTACGGCTGTTGGTCCGGCTATGGATAGTGAAAGCAGTATATCTTTTATCCAACCAGCAAATTTCAGTTTGGGTATTTGACACGCGCAATACACATATACACCCATAGCTATGAACAAGCCCCATCGTTGCCAGCCAGTCATTTCTGGCGGTAGAAATTGAACGGTGCCAATTTTTCCCGAGCCTCCTAAAACCCAGGAAATAAAAAACAGCACAATGCTGTAGAGAAACGAGAAATAAAAACAGGTTAGAAAACTTTTTGCATGCCAGCGCTCCTCCCCCCAAATCCCTGCAACCCAAGCTAAGCCCTTTAGTAACCAATTATGGTAGAGAACGAAGGCTTCCGGTTGTCGCAGTTCTTCGATTCTCTTTTCCCGATAGTCCGGTTCTGCCAGATAGCCCTGAATTTTATTGTGCCGATAAGAATATAGACCCACCAAACCAACAACTATGCCTCCAAGCCCAAACCATTCTCCTAACTGCATAGGGGTTTCCTCATTATCAGTTTTTTTCCTTGTAAAAGCATACCTGGCTGGAAGGCAAGCAACTAAAATCGGCATAGTATAACTAATAAACAGAAAAATTCGAAGAGATGAAATTCCTTCTCACCCTTTGGGCTTGAAGTTTGCGAAAAAGAGTATAAAAAGGGTACGAAGGCTAAGAATGCAAACACTTGGATCGCCGCGCTCCCTTCAGTCGCTCGCGACGACGAATAACATGGTTTTTGATATTCAGGCGCACAATGCCAGCAATAGATGGGTTTTGCAAAAGTCTCTTTTAGAAAGAGGAGAAAAACCTTTTTAAGCCGAGACAACCTATTGCCAGTCAGATAAAGCATTGCTCATTGGCCCCACGCCGAGTGGGACTTGAATTAGCTGTTCTTATCGGTTAATCTCCCTTCTTACCGAAAAATAGAGAGCTTAAATTATGATCAAGACAACCCTGGTCGGGCATGCCTGCCTGCTCATACAATCTAAAGAGGCTACTATACTTACCGATCCAGTCTGGTTCGATTACCTTTGGGAAGAAATCAACACATTGTGCCCCAGCATCGTGCTGGATAAAGACAAGGTACCGCCTCTAGATGTCCTCAATATTTCTCACAGGCATCAGGACCATTTCGATGTGCGTACACTGGCTTATCTCGTGAAAAATGAGAGGCTTCTCACGCCCGACACTCTCGTCCTTGCGCCGCAGGACAATCTTCTTCTCGATATTCTCAATGAACTGGAATTTAAAAATATAAAAGTGGTTACAGATTTCGAGCCCATTCAAGTCAAGGATGTAACTATAACTCCGACCCCTTCGCGTAATCAGTTGAGCACGGCTGAGGATCCTTTTCCTGAGCATGGGCTGTTGGTCAATGATGGCGAAGTAACAATATGGAATCAGGTGGATTCCCTGGTAGATCCAGAAACCATTGACCGGATTAAACAACTATACGGTCAGGTTGATTTTTTCCATTCCCGTTTTGTTCCATTGATTGAAGGAAACCTTTCTTACAACAAACCACTCACTCTACCCGTTGGTGAATATTGCACGTTCCTGAATGTGGTGAAAGCACTGGCTCCCCGGTTTGTTGTTCCCGGGTCTGCAGCGTTCCGCTACCGTGATGAGTTGCTGTTCATGAATCAGGTTTCATTCCCAATCACACAAGACCAGTTTCTCCGCGACCTGGAAGCGTTCTGTCCGGAAGTTCCCAAGGCACCTTTTTTCCCTGGAGACATTGCCCATATTTCAAAGGAAGAAGTTGAGATTAAAAAGCAGTCGTCCGATTTTGTGAAAATCCGGGAAGACGACAGTCACCTGATCACTTTTAAACCGCACGCATACGTTCCCGTGATAACCACTCAAACCACTGACCCCGCAGAGTATAAAAGGGAAATGCAGGTGGTTGATGACTTCATTAAAAACTGTTTACTCGAACGGGTTTTGAAAAGCGATTTGCTGGACGGATGGCAGCATTGGCAAATCGTTTACCAGCTGGAAGTATTCGGGCAGGGCGAACCTCAGGCATGGACTGTAGACTTCAGTCAATCCGGACAACCCGAGCTTCATAAAGGCGACATCGGCAAGATCAATATTTATGAAGGTATCTCTTCCTCAGAATTATGCGCTCTGGTAGAAGGGAACACTTCATGGGATTATGTGACCCTGTGTGGAAATTATCGGACATTTAATAATATTTATCGAATCACAAATGGTAGATTCGAGCTCCCCCCCGAAGACAAATCGAATTATGCCCTCGAACCTTTGATGGATATCTTTCCCTGGGACAGTGAAATGGACCGAAATAAATTCATGCGCGATGTCAAACGCTGGAAAAAAGCATAACACTTGATCCAATGAATGCAGACAGCTGGATCAGAATTATCATGGGTGCAATGATGGCGGCTCTCACCCTGTACGCCATGTGGGAATAAAGCAGGAAACCAGCTCGATCTCCGGCAGTCTCAAGGTGCAGCAGGACCCACAACCTGTGCATTATTATCAAGAACATTCGTTGCCTGGGAATCATCCATATCTCCGACAAACTCCATTGAGAATCCTGATGTATTGGCTTCAGTAACAATGGCTCCCCAAAAGCTCAACATAGTCGCATCGCGGTATGTTCCATCTACACTGTTTTCTGGATTGCTCGCCACGGGATTAACATTAACAAAACCGTATTGATAGGTAGAGCTATCTGTAATTAACCTGGCATCTGGTACAGTAGAACTGTTAATAGACGGGTGCCCGGATCGAACGATAAACACTCTTTCTGTAGCTGCACGCTCAATAGTAAAAGACTGCGCAGATCCAAATAAACTCCCATCATTTTTTATAGCTCTAACAACGACTCCAATTTGGGATGCCATGCCGGAAAGTGAAGTGTGAGTAACAGCTATGAAAGTATAGGATTCTGAATCCGATTGCCAATAGGAGGATACAACTCTTTGGGAATTGGAGTACTGAGAGATCGAATCAGAGGATGAATTAGAGCTCGTGACAGATTCTCTAAAGTTGGCTACTGTTGAGTCCGTGTTTTGGAATGTCAGGCGATTGTCTGCAGCAAGGGCATCCCCTTCGGCAACTCCAGTTACAGCACCACTAAACAAAACATTTGGATTTGAAAAGTATTGAATTCGGGTATTGCTACCTGTACCCATGATAGTTTTAAAGCTATTGGTGTTATCAACATACCCATGATTAAAATTAAAAGGCAGG
>JAJDBI010000201.1 GCA_029261435.1 Nitrospinaceae bacterium | reverse complement strand
CACAGCGGAGACTGGATAGACACCGCCGGAGAGTGCTTTACCCACCAGAGTGAGGTCAGACTCGATGCCTTCGTGTTCTTCGGCAAAGAGTTTGCCGGTTCTGCCGAGTCCTGTTTGAATCTCATCCAGAATGAGCAGGATGTTGTTACGGTCGCAGATTTCACGCACCTTTTTCAGATACCCGGTGGGTGGAACGATAATGCCTCCTTCGCCTTGAATGGGTTCTACCAGAAAGGCAACAGTATTTGGGGTGATGGCCCATTCGAGTGCTTCTGCATCCCCAAAGGGGATGGTGATGAATCCTGGTGCGAAGGGACCGAATCCATCGCGATATAGTGGTTCGGAGCTGAACCCAACGATGGTGGTGGTCCGACCATGAAAATTATTAGCGCAGACGATGATTTCGGCCATATCGTCGGGGATTTCTTTAATCCTGTATCCCCATTTACGGGCTGCTTTAATGGAGGTTTCGACGGCTTCAGCACCGCTGTTCATTGGCAGAACGCTATGTGAGTGGGTCATTTTACAGATTTCTCTATAGAAAGGACCCAACTGATCGGTACGGAAAGCCCGGGAAACCAGGGTAAGCTTTTTGGCTTGTTCGATCAGGGCAGTCAGGATGCGTGGATGGCAGTGCCCTTGGTTGAGGGCAGAATACGACGCCAGCATATCCAGATATTTATTGCCTTCCACATCCCAGACCCAGACGCCCTGGCCCCGAGCTAAAACGACATCAAGAGGTTTATAATTGTTCGCCCCAAACTCATTTTCGAGATCAATATAGCTTTGTGAATTTAGAAAGGCGGTGGTGGGGTCCATGACAAATACCTCATCAATCCAGTTTTATCCTCACTAGTAATTTAGGTCCAGAACCGGGTCTTTGCCACCCACCCCTGTGTCCGGGAATAGGCTTTGATTTTTATATGGTTTCAGATATAATACTGCTTTCCAAAAACCCATTTTATATTGAGAACAAACTATGAGTATTGACGATAAAGAATTAGAAGACTTCATGCCTGCTTTGGATCTGGAGTGGACCGACGAGGCCCAGACCCGCATGAAGAATGTTCCGTTTTTCGTCCGAAAGAGCGTTGTGCGTGGTATTGAGCAATATGCGAAGGACAAGAACATCGCTGTGGTGGATGACGGTGTGGTTTCACGTGCCCGGCAGGAGCGTGAGGGTGAAGCTATGGAACTGGCCCAGAAAAAACGCGAAGAAGCTCAAAAGGCTAATGGTGGAGAGCCACCTGTTCAACGTCAATATGTCAGTTTTACTTTTTATAAACTCGATCCTGCATTTCGCAGACTGCCTCAGGAAGAACGGGACAAAGGCATGAAAGAGTTTATTGATGTTCTCGAGGAATACGACAATAGTTCCGATATGATTTTACTTTGTTACTCCATGGTCGGGATTCGTGGTGATGTCGATATCATGACATGGCGCATCTGTTACAGCATGGAAGAGTTCCAGAAAATGACCACCCGTCTATTGCAGACCGGTTTGGGAAAATATTTGAATGTTCCGTACACTTACCTTTCCATGACGAAACGATCCATGTATATGGACTTCATAAATCCAGAACACGAAGAAGACCGCACACATATCATTCCGGGTAAGGCGAAATACCTTTTCATTTATCCTTTCGTCAAGACACGCGAATGGTACCTGCTGACTCAGTTCACCCGTCAGGGAATCATGGACGAGCACATTTATATCGGCAACAAATACCCTTCTGTTAAACTGAACACGACTTACAGTTTTGGAATTGATGACTACGAGTTTGTCGTAGCTTTCGAATCTGATTCCCCAGATGATTTCCTCGATCTGGTACAAGAGTTGCGAGAAACTGAGGGAAGCCGGTATGTGAAAGAAGATACTCCAATCTTTACCTGCATCGCGATGTCCATTGAGGACACAGTCAAGAGCCTGGGCTGTTAAGTCGAGTACCTCGACAGGCAGAAAGCACGTGATTTTTTCATTAACTCTCGTGCCCCGGCGGGGTAATAATTATATTTTATAATCAGGAAATACTCTTGGCTGATTAAGCTATTCTGCATGTTGGTTAAAAGAACGCTGTTGGGTGATTGATCTCAATCCTTTCTCCGGATCAACTTATGAAGTCGGTCACGATTCTTATTCTGCTGGTATTAGTCCTTCTCGGGTCTCTTATATTTATGGAGTCTCAATTTGAGGGTATTAGCAATGAGCAGGGCAATGCGATTCTCGAAGAATTAAAATCCATCCGGCAGGAACTCAACCAGATAAAACAAAAAGGCTTGTCTCCACAAGCAAAGGCGAGACCTGTTCGACCAACTTTGGCTACAGTCTCCACAGCAGGTAATCCCATACTGGGGGATGAGAAGGCGCCGGTCACGATTGTCGAGTTCACCGATTATCAGTGTCCGTTTTGCCAGGGGTTTTATTCCAGAGCCTATAAAGAGTTGAAGAAGCAGTATGTCAATACTGGAAAACTGCGCTTTGTCCTGCGCGATCTGCCCCTGTCAAACCATCAGTACGCCAAACCCGCTGCCATCGCTTCTCACTGCGCCGGGGAACAGAATAAATTCTGGGAAATGCATGATGCCCTGTTCGGAGGGGGCGGAAAATTAAACCCGGATGATATTCTCGGCTACGCAAGTTCCATCGGTCTGCAAGAAGATCCGTTCAAAAGCTGTTTGACCTCTGGCAAATTTAAAAATGATATCAATCAGGATCTGCAGGATGCCAGAAATGCAGGTATAAGAGGAACGCCCGCCTTTGTAATAGGGAAGACCACCGACGATATGGTGAGCGGCACCCTCATTGCAGGCACCCGTCCGTTCATCGCCTTCAAACAGGAAATCGATAAACTGCTCAACTAAACTTGGGTGCGTCAATCATTTTTCCTGTACACGCCTTTCGGTAAAAGACAATCCACTGGTGCTGGAATCTAATGGTTTTACGGTTGTTAATTATTAAAGAATTAATTTACCGACACTGGTAGTAGACTTGACCTCTTTTGAGAGTGGAGAAGTTATTTAACTATTTTAATAAAAGTGAATTTAATTGGAGTTGAGATCCATTTGTCAAAATAATTTGAATCTTTTTTGAAATAGTATTATCCTAAGACTAGCGAAAAAAAGTTTTTAGATAAATTAAATGACATTTTTAAACCTTAAAAATTTAAATACGGCACGTTCAAAGTTGCCTCCTCTGGTACTTGCGGTTTGTTTCAGCGTAATAACCTTGTTTGGAAGCCCTTTGCATGATCATGATCTGGATTCATCTCACTTGGATTTGGATTGTATTTCATGTCATCTAGTTCAGTCCAATATTGGTCTGGAAAACGATGATCCGGACCTTTCTCCTTTCTCTCAAGCCCCGAAAGGAGTTTTGGTTGCAAAAGCTGTTTCGGTAACCATTGACCTTCCACCGGCTTCCAGCCGAGCTCCTCCTGCATTTTGTTGATCTGATAAATCCCAAATAATTTATAAATTTTCCTGATTTTGTCTGGATAAGACGTTTGTCTTGTTTCCAAAATTCGTGGGTGGTTATTCGTCCGCGCTTGGAAACTGTCCAATGCAAATTGAGAGTTTTTCAATGACTGAATACTTTTAAATGCATTAGCAATCGCCATTCTGTGTCGGGAATCAGTCAACGGAGCGAGCCATGTATAAATTTCCAACTATTTTTTTGCTTTTACTGTTATTCGTTTTTCCTACCCTTCCAGTTTTTGCGGGGGATAGAGATAAGACGATTGAAAGCCCCAAGGAGCATTATTCGGTTCATATGGATGAAATCATAGTCTCCACACCGATGGAGGACAAACTTTCCTCTTCTGCAACACCAGTTTCGATTTTACATAATGAGGAGTTGCGCCTTAAAGTCAGTAGCACGATTGGCGAAACTCTTAAGAATGAATTGGGGGTTCATGGGCAGTCTCATGGTCCAAATGCTGGATTACCTGTCATTCGCGGCCAACACGGTCCGCGTGTCCGTGTCTTGAACAACGGACTGGGAACCAATGATGCCTCTCAGGCAAGTCCCGACCACGCCTCAACCGCAATTCCAATGCTTGCGGATCGCATAGAGATCTTACGCGGTCCTGCCACTTTGCTTTACGGCAGTGGTGCAATCGGGGGTGTTGTCAATGTCATTGATAACCGAATTCCGGAATACGTTCCCGACGAACTCATGGGAGGGTCTGTAGAACAAAAATACAATTCCGTTTCCAACGAGCACTCGACAGCAGTAAAAATTGAGGGCGGGAAAAACCATTTTGCCTATCATTTAGATGGATATTTTCGAGCAAATGATAATGTAAGTGTCAGTGGAAACGCGATTGATGTTAGCCGGGCCCAGTTCAGCGAACCCGATTTGAGCGTAACAAAAAATACGGATGGTTTTGTCAGAAACAGTGAATCAGATACTTTAAGTGGAACCGCCGGGTTTTCTTTTGTAGGGGATTTCGGTTTCTTTGGATTTTCAGCCAGTGTTCTGGATAATGATTATGGCATTCCTCCTGAAGGTACTGCAGATGGGGAGGAGGCACGTATTGAACAAGAGCAGAACAAAGTTGATTTCAAAGGTGAGTGGAATAATCCCGATGGCATTTTTGAAACCTATAAGACCAAACTCAGTTTTACGGATTACCAACATACGGAAGCCAATGAGGCAGATTTCCATAATGATACTTTTGAAGGAAGGCTGGAGGCTCCCCACAAACCAATATTCGGATTAAAGGGTGTAATGGGTGTTCAAGTCACTTCCAGCAAATTTTTCGCTGAGAAGAGCGCGGACGCGGAAACTCTTGTCCCGGGTACCCGAACCAACAGTTATAGTGCCTTTCTTCAGGAATCGTTGGATGTGGGACCCACTGTAGCTCAATTCGGGTTGCGCGTGGAACATACAACGCTCGACGCAGATCAGAATATTCGCTCAAACTCTAGTAGAAATTTCACACCAATCAGTGTTGCTGTTTCAGACCTCTGGAAGGTAGATGATAAAAGCTCAATAAACCTGGCTTTGACAAGGTCACAACGGGCTCCTCAAGTACAGGAACTGTATTTTGAGGGAGTGCATGAACCAACCCGTTCCTTTGAAAGGGGAAACCCTGATCTAGATACGGAAACTTCCTATAATATTGACCTGGGGTACAAGTTTAACACCAGTTGGGTGACTGCTGAGTTGAACCTGTTCCATAACTGGGTGAATGATTATATATATCTGCAACGGACAGGGGCTACAGTTAGCGGAAGTCCTGAACAAGTGTTTCAACAGAAGAGTGCCACGTTTATGGGTTACGAAATGCAATTTATTTTCCCTGTTTGGAAAAACCCATCACAGGCGGTCGACTTTACTTTTTTCAGTGATGTCACCCGAGCTAAATTGCATAACGGCGGCGATGTTCCACAAACCCCGCCCTTGCGTTGGGGGTTCCAAGTGGACCACTCCTATGAAAACTGGAGTTCAAACCTGCGGTTGACCCGCGCTGAAAAGCAATCGAATCCGGGCTTTGAAGAGGCAGATACTCCTGGTTATTATTTACTCAATCTCAATACGCATTACCATGTTGAGAATTTCCAGAAGGCAGATATGCTTGTATATGCCAAAGGAAATAATTTATTGAATGAAACTATCCGAAACTCAACCTCGTTTTTAAGAAATTTCTCTTCGGAGCCGGGAATTGGGGCGGAAATTGGAATTAGAATTAATTACTGAATAAAATTTCAATAATATTCAATTCTAAAGAAGTAATATTTTTCATGTATTAAGTAGATAATCCCTCCAAGCATAAAGAATTAGAGGGAAATAAAGTATCAAAACTTTATGGTTTACTGGGAAATAATTGATTTTCTTATCAATTAAATTATTTTAAAAAAAAGAAAGCCGTCTCCATTTTTGGAGGGGGCTTTTTTTTTATTGCTAAATGTGTAAGTACGGCCGAAGTCAAAAAAGTGGCTCCGCAGCTATACTCCAACTAGAGGTCAATCATTACTAATGACAACTTGAGTAAAATCTAATGTCTGCTTTGGGTTGTTTACGGACCTTCACTGCATTGGGCTTCATGCCGAGTTGTAGCTAGGCACCCAGGAGTTCGGGAGGTTTGGTGAGGGTTGTTTCTTCCTCTGGGGTTGAGGTTTCTTCCACAATAGGGCTGTTTTTCAGCATCTTGAGTAAATGGGCGAGGGTGGACTTCAAGTCTTTTCGATGTACCACGTTGTCTATGAGACCATGGTCCAGTAAAAATTCAGCTCTCTGAAATCCATCGGGAAGTTTTTGTTTGATGGTTTGTTCGATGACACGTGGTCCTGCAAACCCAATCAGCGCGCCCGGTTCGGCGAGGATGATATCGCCCAGCATGGAAAAGCTGGCGGAGACACCACCCATAGTCGGATCTGTCAATATGGAGATGTAAGGGATTTTCTCGTTGCTCAGTTTGCTGAGTGCTGCAGAAGTTTTAGCCATTTGCATTAGAGAAAAAATACCCTCCTGCATTCTCGCTCCGCCGGAACAGCTTGCGATAATCAGGGCCGATTTGTTTTCCATAGCTCTTTCGATAGCGCGGGTGATTTTTTCTCCCACTACGGAACCCATGCTTCCCCCCATGAAACTGAAGTCAAAGACGCAGAGTTCAACGGGCAGACCTTCTAGAGTCCCGGAACCGGTAATCACGGCATCGTTGGAAAGTCCTTTTTTGGCTGACGACTTGATGCGTTCCTTATATTTTTTTGTGTCTTTGAACTTTAATGGGTCGGAAGACGACAGCTCCTGATCATATTCTTTAAAAGATTCCTGATCCATGAGTTGATGGATTCTTTGCCGGGTTTCCAGGCGGAAATGATAATCACAATGTGTACAGACCTTCAGGTTGGTTTCCAACTCGGCGATAAAAATCTGTTCCTTACACTTTTTACACTCAACCCAGAGATCTTCATCTTTGGCGGTTTTTTTTCCGCCAATTCCTGCCTTGATTTTATCTATCCATGACATTTTTAAAGCCTCACTATCAGGGGGGAAATTGGGTTTTACTATAGTGACATCACGCCGTACTACTGATTATTTGCTGGAGGTAATGACGTCTCTTTGGATTCGGCCTCAAGCTTTCTATTTGCCAGTAACAAACCTATCGGGCCGATAACAGCATAGGTGATACCCAGAATAAATAATGCAACTCGCGGTATGGTTGCGAGTACATAAACAAACAGGATTACGAACAGGAAGCGGGAGAACACCACACGTTTTTTAAAGTCAAACTGTTTGAATGCGGGGTATTTAATATTGCTGACCATGAGGAATGCCAGAGAATAAACCACCATGACCATGATGAATGGATTCATGCGTGTCGCAAACAGGTCTTCAAAAGCAATAACAATGGATGCTACGACTACCGCCGCCGCTGGGCTTGGCAAGCCAATGAAATGCTGGCTGCGGGTTTCGGGCTTGGTCACATTAAATCGGGCCAGCCTTAAAGCCGCACAAAGCAGGAACAGGAAAGCCGCCATCCAACCTAATCGCCCAAAGGGTTTTAATACCCATGAGTATGCGAGGAAAGCAGGGGCCATGCCAAATGTGATGATGTCTGCTAAAGAATCGTATTGTTCGCCGAATGCGCTGGTGGTTTTAGTCAAACGGGCGATGCGTCCATCGAGCCCATCAAAAATCATTCCTATCGCAATAGCCCATGCAGCATAATAAAACTGTTCATTCAACACCGCGACAAAGGCGTAAAACCCACAGAACACATTTCCTGTGGTGAACAAGCTGGGAAGAATATGTATGCCTTTTTTAGGTTCCATACTATTTTAAATATCCAATAATGGAGCTTCCTCCGCTGACAATATCTCCGATGGCGACTTTTATTTCTGTACCCTCTGGCACAAAGACATCCATGCGTGAGCCGAAACGGATCAAACCGTAGCGTTGACCTCGTTGATACTCATCGCCTTCTTTGGCATAGCATACAATCCTGCGCGCGATCAATCCGGCGATTTGTTTCACTAAAAGTGTAACATGACCATTATTCAATAGGATAGCGCTTTGTTCATTATCCATAGAAGCCTTGTGGCTGGCCGCATTCAGAAACTTTCCCTTGTTATAGCGGTAGGCCTGAATTTTCCCCGCGATGGGTACACGATTGACATGAACGTTAAACACATTCAGAAAAACACTGATTCGTGTATAGCCGTCTTTCTCAAGCAGGGGGTCTTTTTCCGGCACAATTTCAACAATTCTACCATCCCCCGGTGAAACGATGGCGTTCGGGTCTTGGGGTATAACCCTTTCAGGGTCACGAAAAAACCAAGTGACGAAAAGCAACAGTCCGCCAAAAAGTCCGGTAGCCCAGAACCAGGATAAAGCACAGAACCCCCATGTAAAAACAACAAGGGGAATGATGAACATATACCCCTCTTTAGCAATTGGAATGCGCATAGATTATTACTGCGCCTTCTTGCCAACGAACGGCATCATGCTTCGGAGTTTCTCCCCGACCTGTTCGATACGATGTTCTTTATCCCGTGCCAGCCGGGCATTAAACATCGGGCGATTGGCCATATTTTCCAGAATAAATTCTTTGGCGAAACTTCCGTCTTGAATCTCACCAAGAATCTTTTTCATTTCATCACGGGTATCCTGAGTGATGATGCGCGGTCCACGTGTTACGTCGCCATAAGCGGCAGTGGTGCTGATGGAATAACGCATATTACCAATACCACCCTCATAAATGAGGTCAACAATCAACTTGAGTTCGTGAAGACACTCGAAATAAGCAAGGTCTGGGTTGTATCCGGCATCTACGAGAGTATCGTATCCAGCACGGATCAATTCGGAGACCCCTCCGCACAATACTGCCTGTTCTCCAAAGAGATCGGTTTCGGTCTCTTCTTTGAAATTAGTTTCAAGAACACCTGCACGGGTTCCACCGATGCCCTTGGCATAGGCGAGGGCAATCTTTCTGGCATTTTTGGTGACGTTCTGATGAATCGCCATCAGACAAGGAACACCTGCGCCCTGTTCATAAGTTCTCCGAACCAGGTGACCGGGGCCTTTTGGAGCGACCATGAAAACATCGACATCTTTGGGAGGAACAATTTGGCCAAAGTGTATGTTGAATCCATGTCCAAACGCCAGAGCCATGCCTTTTTTTAAATTAGGTTCGATATCCTGTTCATACATGGCCTTCTGCTTGTCATCGGGAATCAGGATCATCATGATATCGGATTTTTTAGTGGCCTCCGAAACGGTCATGACGTTCAGTCCATCCTTTTGAGCTCGTTTCCAGAAAGCGCTGCCTTTTCTCAATCCAACAACAACCTTCATTCCACTATCGTGAAGGTTTCTGGCATGGGCGTGTCCTTGACTGCCGTAACCAATAATGGCAATGGTTTTCTTTTTTAAGATTTTGATATCCGCATCTTTGTTATAAAGAATCTTCGACAAAACAGTTCTCCTTATCTTTGTACAAAATTAGTTGATCGATTTATTTCCGCGACTGATAGCTATTCTTCCAGACCGGACTATTTCCTGGATACCTAATGGACTCAACATATCCAGAAAGCCGGTAATTTTTCCTTCATCGCCAGTAATCTCGATGGTATATGTGCTGGGGCTCACATCGACAACCTTGGCCCGAAAGAGATCGACGATTCTGAGGATCTCTTCTCTGACTCGAGCTTCAGCGTTCATTTTGATTAACAGTAATTCACGGTCGACAAAACTCTCCTCCGTCAGATCAACGACCTTGATGACATCGACCAGTTTGTTGAGTTGTTTGGTGACCTGTTCAATTTTAGCTTTGTCGCCTCGGGTGACTATCGTCATACGAGAAACGGTCGGATCGGAACTTTCTGCAACATTCAGGCTTTCAATATTGAATCCACGGCTACTGAAAAGACCTGATACGCGAGACAGAACACCGAAACGGTTGTTCATTAATACAGAAATGGTATGCTGCATTTTCTTGGAATCCGGGTTTAAGGTTCACCCTAACCGCTTATGGGGGATGGGTTTTTTAAAAACTCTTATAGTAGCAAAATCAACGCTTTTTTACTAATAAGAATTGCTTTTGAAGGCAAAAAGAGTGAGTTGGTGAGAATAATCATGGAATTCCCAATCAGCAAGGTTTTACTCCGGGTGAAAAAGGCGGTTCGTGGTTTTCGGACTCCCAGTGTGACTGTTATCAGTCAGAAAAACGATCCTTTTGCAGTGCTGGTCAGTTGTATTATCAGCCTGCGAACTCGGGATGAAGTCACCGAACCCGCCTCGGCGCGTTTGTTCAAACTGGCGAAAAATCCAGCCCAGTTGATGAAACTGCCCAACGCAAAAATTGAAAAGGCAATTTACCCGGCGGCATTTTTTCGTAATAAAGCACAATCGCTGAAAGAATTATGCAAGAACCTGGTAGAAAATTATGACGGGCAGGTTCCCGATAAGCTGGAAGAACTATTAAAGTTGAAAGGGGTAGGGCGTAAAACTGCCAACCTGACATTGATCCTCGGGCACGACAAACCGGGAATCTGTGTAGACATACATGTCCACCGCATTTCAAATAGATGGGGCTATGTGCAAACGAAAACCCCGGATGCAACCGAAATGGTATTGCGTGAAAAACTGCCACGTCGCTACTGGAAAGGCTATAACGATCTGCTGGTCACCTTCGGCCAGAACATCTGCAAACCCGTCTCACCGTTTTGTGGTTCCTGCGCGATTGCCGATACTTGCCCAAAAGTAGGCGTCACCACCAGGCGTGGAGCGAGCTAATGGCAAGGATTTAAATAGAAATCGAACTTTAGTATGAACCAGGATACATCAAACCGTGTCAACCTTTTGCTGGTAAAGTAATGCTATTGACAGTTGACTCCATGCCCTTCGCCATCGGCGGCTCGCCGAGTGGCTAGCCGACGGTCTTTTTCTGTAATTCGATGAGTTCTTTGATGCCTTTATCGGCCAGCTTGAGGAGTCCGTCTAATTGTTTGTCATCAAACGGCTCTTGTTCGGCGGTTCCCTGAATTTCAACGTAGCCGCCGGAGCCGGTTTTTACGATATTGAGATCGACATCAGCGGTAGAGTCTTCAGAGTAATCATGTTGGTGAATTTTTTTATCTTTGACTATACCGACACTGATAGCGGAAACATAGTCTTTGATTGGCAATTCGTCGATCAACTTCTCTTTTTTCAGCTTTTTTAATGCCAATACTGCCGCCATGAAGGCTCCTGTGATGGAAGCGCAACGCGTGCCACCATCTGCCTGAATGACATCGCAGTCGAGCCAGATGGTGCGTTCACCCAGTTTTTTAAGGTCGATGACGGTGCGGAGTGAGCGTCCGATGAGTCTCTGGATCTCCTGGGTTCTTCCTGACAGTTTGCCACGGGAAGCTTCTCGAGGGCTTCGAGTATTGGTGGAAGAGGGGAGCATGGAATATTCCGCTGTGACCCAACCGCTGTTCTTGCCTCTGAGGAAGGAAGGGACTTTTTCTTCTACTGTCGCGGCACAAATGACTTTGGTGTCACCCATCTGAATGAGG
>JAJDBI010000200.1 GCA_029261435.1 Nitrospinaceae bacterium | reverse complement strand
AACCGAACCAGCGTTTCTGCCAATCGGGTCAAGTTCCACGATAGAATCACCGGCTGGTTTGCATAGGCATAACGACCATGCTGGTCGATCGAGCTGAATACCGTGCCCTGCGCATAGTTATCCATAAAGGCACAGGGTCCGTAATCAATCGTCTCGCCGGAGATCGTCATGTTGTCGGTGTTCATCACCCCATGAATGAAACCGATACTCATCCAGCGCGCTACCAGGGCGGCCTGGGCATCGATGACAGCATCGAAGAATGCCAGATAAGGATTTTTAGCATCGGCTGCATCGGGATAATGTCGTGCAATAGCATAATCGGCGAGCGCACGGACTTTGACTTCGTCTCCACGCGCAGCACCATACTCGAAGGTCCCGACACGGATGTGGCTGGCTGCAACCCGGGTGAGAACAGCACCCGGTAAACGGGATTCCCGATAAACGTCACCCCCGGTGGTGACAGCCGCCAGTGCGCGTGTTGTCGGGATGCCGAGCGCATGCATGCCTTCCCCCACCAGATATTCGCGCAATACGGGACCAAGACCCGCCTTGCCATCTCCGCCGCGAGAAAACGGGGTGCGTCCCGAACCTTTCAGCTGAATATCGCGACGACGTTGTTGAGTGTCGAGCACTTCACCAAGAAGGAGCGCACGTCCATCCCCCAGTTGCGGTGAGAATCCGCCAAACTGGTGACCTGCATAAGCCTGGGCCAGTGGTTCTGAACCTTCGGGTGCTGCATTACCGGAAAAAATCTCCAAACCTGCCTCCGAATCGAGCGCGACCGGGTCAAGGCCAAGCTCTTCGGCCAGCGCATGGTTGAACTGCAACATTTTCGGTGCAACCGCAGGTTCTGCCTTGCAGAGCTTGAAAAAGCCTTCAAGGCTGCGGGCGAAACTGTTATCGAAGTTAAAGTGCGGATGTAAATTATCTTGCGCATCCATTGTCTCAGTTGACTCTACCATCTATATTCTCCCAGCGTTGTCAGACATCATTTCTCTCCTGGTAAAAAAAGGGTCAGGTTATTGGATGTTATTCAGCCGGGATAGGTTTGATATTATTTTACAGCCCGCATGACGGGCACATAAACAAATTGTAAAAATGAAGGTCGATATGGCTTTAATTTATCAATGTCGTGGGTTCCATATAGAACCCTGAGCTTATAATAGATACAATTATTTAATACAGGTCAATATCCATTTTGCCCGAGAAAAATATGCCCTGTAAAATGACCTGGAAAGACAAACAGGAAAGGAGTTAACGATGGTCTATAAGCATTGTATTTTGATACTTTTTTGTTGTTTAGTGCCTTCAATTTTATACGGAAAAGGAGCGGCTACTTATTTTGGCGTTGCTCCAGGGCTAACTTATCTTGATCCCTATACTCTTGTCTCTGAAAAAAACTTATTGAAGGATATTCCCAGCTTCAATTCAGAGAATCGACTTAATGTGGTAATTGAAATTCCCGCTGGTGGGACGGATAAATGGGAAGTTAGAAAGCAGGACGGTGTTCTGGCGTGGAATTTTAAAAAGGGCAAACCCAGGCATGTTAAGTATATTGGCTATCCAGGAAATTATGGAATGATCCCTCAAACTCTTCTCCCCAAAGAGTCAGGTGGAGATGGTGACCCTTTGGATGCGATTGTTCTGGGGCCGCCTATGCTCAGAGGAAGTATTGCCAATGGAAAACTGATAGGGATTTTAAAATTATCAGATAATATGGAAATGGATGACAAGTTAATAACAGTTAGTCCAAATTCACCCTTCTATAAAGTTAACTCACTGGAAGAGCTTGATGAAAAATTTCCCGGAATTACTGCTATTTTAAAGATCTGGTTTTTAAATTATAAAGGCCCTGGGACGGTAGAATATAAAGGTTTTTCCGGGGTTACTGAGGCAGAAGAGATTCTTAAGAAAGCAGGAGAATATTATCAATATTCTTCTTCAAAAAAAGATGCTAACTGAAAGTAATAACGCAAGAATAATGTATTTAAGGGTAACACTCAAAAATCAATAGTCCACTGATTACTGGCCCTCTTTCAAAACTCTTCCCAGCGGGAGAGCTCTATATATCTAACTGCCTTCAATTAATCATATACAAGATGCTTGGAAATGGGTTCGCTTGTGCCCAGGAGAAACCAACGAAAATCCAATTGGGTGCATATTCCAAGTTTATTTAATACATCCCATGTAGGCTGGGACTGATCGGTTTCTATTAAATATAACTCCTCGGCCTTGACAGAGGTTATGCTTGCCAGATCATAGATCGATAGTTTTTCCGATTCCCGCCAGGATTGCAGTCTTTTCCCCATAGTATCCATGGCATCTCCTTTTTTTGCTAAGAAGTGAAAAATATTTATATTTTCATTATCGGAATCCACTATGAGTCCTGGGTGAGGACTTATGTTGAAAAGGAATAGGTTATGATTCTAATTTGATTTTTACTTGCGCAGAGATTTTATCCCTTCCCTATCACACATTTCTGAAAGACACGATACTCATCCTCTGAAACTAGTTAAAACCTACCCTCCCTCAAATCGTTTTCTAACTTTCTCCGCCTAAAATTTATTCAGGCTTGGTTCTAAATATCAGGGAAATTCACAGAGGGTGCCATGAAGACTTCCAGTAAAAGAAATGTTTATGACCCGTTAATACTAATAAGGCCAGCAAGGAACAAAGAAAAGAATTTTGTCAGGAGAAATCAACAACTTATGAGGAAAAGAGAAATCGATGCGTTGGTGGAAATAACTCGTCAGGAGAACATTGATAAACATATTGATTTGGAATACTAATTTGAGGACAAACGTTATGGGCTATACACATAAGAATGACATTCTGGTTATAAATGAGGATCTGTTGGAAACAAAAAAACTAAAAACAGAGTTGAAAAATAAAATCAGCGGCTGTGTCGCTACCAGTGGGACCAAAGCTCTGAATACGATCAAACATTATCCTGATTTCTCGGATATCTTTATTCCTCTTGAGCTGGCAGATATGGATTACTCCGATTTTATCAAATTTGCCAAACGCTATTCACCAAACGCGAACTATATTTTAATTTCGCCTCCTGCACTACCTGACTTGGGATGGTTGATAGTTAGTAAAGAGATTGATGGTTATATTCAAGAACCTTTATCTGTGATAAAAATTTCAAAATATCTGGATAGTTTCAAGAGCCGTTGCATAACAAATTACATCGAGCCTGACTTATCCTCCCGTCGGCCCAGCCCCTATTTTACAGGCACTATATTTTCAAAATCCGGGGATTTGTAAATTTCTTTAATTTGTTATATCTGGCAGGAGAAATACTTTTTCGAACTAATTCTAAACCTAGACACTATGGGGTATACCAGCTATCAGGCAAATTCTTGGATAACAGGTCAGAATTATGCAATAGAAAATCATCATAATTCTGAGCCTTTTCTATGCCTTCAAATTAGGTTGAAGCCGAAAAGAGACAGCAAGCCGGTTCCATAAATTGATTTGACCTATCAGAATAGTCAGATCAACCAGATCCTTTTTCGAAAATTGTTCTTCCACAAGTTCATAGACCTCATCAGGAGAATGGGTTTCGGAAACCAGTGTTACGGATTCGGTCCATGCAAGAACAGCGCGCTCTTTATCCGAAAAACACAACGACTCCTTCCACGCCACGACCAGATTGAGTTGTGCATCTGGTATCCCAATTTTTTTCAACTCTCCATAATGCATATTCACACAATAGGCACATCCGTTGATTTGAGAAGCACGTAATTTGACCAATCCCATTATTTTAGTGTCAAGACTTGTATTTTCCAGGTAAGACTCCACTCCCAGTAGCGCTTTCATTGCTTCGGGAGAACTATCATGAAAATCGATGCGAACACTCATATTTAATCCTTTGTGATAGTAGATAATGCATTACAACAATCCTATCACGGATAAATTATATCCGCAATTAAAAATAGCACGGCTCAGACAATTTCATTTCTTGATTGTCACCTCCGGGCATACTATATTTTGCATATGAAGATCAGTAACACTGTAGAATGGGCCATTCACTGTTGCACCCTCCTTGCCGGTTTGCCCGAGGATGTCAACCTTTCCGCAAAAGATTTAGCTGAATATCATGGAGTCCCACACCCTTATCTTGCAAAAGCCCTGCAAATGCTTTCGAACGATGGAATTTTAAAAACGATTTCTGGACCCAAAGGAGGTTATCGATTGGCCAGTAAGCCCGACAGTGTTTCGCTGCTGGATATTGTATTATCCATTGAGGGAAACGACTCCTGTTTTGGATGTGAAGAAATCAGGCAGCAGGGTCCAACCGCTCTCAAACGAAGCCTTTCCTACAAAAGACCCTGTTTGATCGCATCCGCAATGTGGAAGGCTGAGAATGTATGGCGAGCCGAGCTTGAAAAAGTCAAACTCACCCATTTGGTTGATCAAGTGAAAGTGGAAGCAGATCCCCGGCAGATGAAAAAAACTCAAGAATGGTTAAATGATAAATATAACTCCAAATAATTAACATAGAGAGAATTAAAATGGCAAAGACGAGTTATTATGTAGCGGTTAGTTTAGACGGTTTTATCGCCAGAGAAGACGAGGTCATGGACTGGCTGAGTAATTATACCGCTCCATTAGAAACCCCATATGATTATGAACCGTTTTATAAAACCGTCTCCGCTGTCGTTATGGGCAGAAAAACCTACGATAAAGTTTTGAGCTTCGGGAAATATGCCTATCCAGAAAAGCCCGGTCTCGTTTTAAGCCGAAATGCTGATTTTGAAGTTAAAGAACCCGGAGTTGAGTCAGTTTCATCAAACTGGAAAGAAAAATTGGAAGCTATTAAAGTATCCTCAGAAGGTCGAGTCTGGCTTGTTGGTGGTGGCGAAGTGGCAAATCTTTTTATAAAAGAAAACCTGCTCGATGAAATTATATTAACCATTATCCCAGAAACCATTGGTACAGGCATCCATTGGTTAGGCAGTGTTCCGTTATCTAGTGGGTGGATCCTCTCCGAACACTACATATCTAAGAACAATGTGGTCCAACTCGTATATGCTAAAAGGTAAAAAAATAATAATTAATATATCGAAATGAAACTAATTGAATCCAGATTTATTCATAACGATTCAAACCTCATCCGTTTTCTTAAGTAATCACTCCCGATATCATTTTTTACAGTTGCTATCCCCAAAGCGTCCCATTTTGGCTGTAGTAATACAGACTTGGCCTCCATCTCCTGGCGACCAATTTTTCTGCGGATATCGAACTGACCAAACCTGGACTTCATACAAAGTCGACTTACTGGCATCGAGAGCTGCCCTGTAGTTCAAGCCATAAAAGTTGTCCGGGATTCCCTTCCATCCGATGATGATGTGCCTGCCTTCAACTTTGTACCACTCCACTTTTTTAATGTTGTCCAGAAACTGGATCCGCTTAGCCAGATTTTTCTGGTTGGCCTCCGCAGTAATCGGAAGCAACCATAGAGCCAACATTAAAACTGTTACCATAGTCTTATTCTTCATAGCCCCCCCTAAACAAATGACGACACTCATTAAAAGGTAAGTTTAATTCCTTTTAGACCAATCAACCAAACTTGGGCGCCACAACCCCACTATCTAACAACTCAAATTGAAATTTATATCTTCATATAAATAAACATTCTTCTCTAATCAGAACCAAAACAATTATATGCACTTTCGGTTTAAATATAATGCCAAACAAAAAGTTCCGCAACTCGATTTTTGAACTTCAAAAGCAAAGAAAGACTCAGGAGGCAGAAATTGTCAATATTTTCAATAAGGTAGCGAAAAAATCAGAAGGAAAAAAAGGAGAAAAAAAATTTATCTCCAAATGCTGCGGTCATTCTTCTTATTTCCAGGCGGCGGGAAGTTTTTGGAGGAGCCAAGGCGCTTGCCGACATTGAGCAACATCCCCAGCAGCAGGCAAACAAATAAGATTCCATAAAGGATATATGTTCCATCTGAAGGTTGCATTTATCTTGCCTCAATCAGGACAATATTGTTTCTCGATTCTGAAATAAACACTTTTTTCGAAGAACTTTCACCAAGGGTTATATTAATTCTACCTGCCTTCAAGGCTTTTTCCAACAATAATGCAGGGATGGCAAAATGTTGCGGAGTGTCTACCGGGAACGCGGCTTTGGCATGCTCCTCCAGCAGAACCATCCCCACCACTTCCTGCCGGGCGTTAAACAGAGGGCTTCCGCTATGTACCAGGTCGAGAGGCATCTTCAGCTCAATCAGCATTGATGCTTGGCGAGCGGCCCCTTCTATCAGAACATGCTGGTCTTGCAGAGTGTTGGTCCATGGGTAGCCCAGTGTGAATACCTGTTCACCTTGCAGGCTCAATCCATTTCTGCTGATAGACAGCGGAAGACGCTTTACCTTAGGCATTTCCTTGAGTTTTAAAATCGCCAGATTGCTGGCAGGGTCGGCAAACACCACTTCCGCGACAATATCGTCTTCATTTGGGAACTTAACCTGCAAGACACTCGCATCTTTCACCAGATCATGATAGGTGAATGCATACCTCCCCTCCCCCAGCAGAAATCCTGACCCCAACCGGGTCACCGGCATTGTAAAAGTCAGCAAAGCCAACAGAAACCCGAGAAATAAAAACGCACCTTTTATCGTTTTAGCCATTCAAACTTTCCCCCTGCAGGCACTTGAAGTAGCCGGAAGTCGCCCTAAAAGCACAAATTCGCAATCTATTGAGGCAACAGGAGCTAATGACGCCACTAAAATTAATTCAAATTTTCTTGTTTCCTTCTTTTGCAATTACAAGTAGAATGTCTTTCTTTAGCAGAATGAACAGGAAACATCCACACTATTTCCTTACATAGAGCCTTCAAAAACACTATGTTATGACTCAGTGGTGGCGGTTTGAAATTCCGTCTATCACCCCAAAATTTCAAATATGCGCCCGTAGCTCAGCTGGATAGAGTTCCGGACTTCGAATCCGTAGGTCGCAGGTTCGAATCCTGCCGGGCGTACCATTACCAAGCGTAGAGTCAGGTTTTTTGCAAACAGTAACCTGGCAACTACCGCGTTGAGCCAACGGAAAAGTTCAGGCTCAAAAATGTTTTGCCTGGGATGACTCCTACGCAAGAATATAAAGAGGGAGATTATTATGTTTAAATTAAAAATAAGACATCTGGTCGTGCTAACTGCGACAACAACCTTGCTCTTTAGCCAGAACGCTCTGGCGGCAACCGCAATGGACTCCATTGGCACCGGCAGTGCTGGCAGCTACAATCATGGAGCATCAAAAGGCGAAGGCAGTAAAACTAAAACAATGCCTCAACATGTTTCTGGAAGCAAGGGCCATCATAAAAAAGAAGGGAGTGGGAAAAAATCCTATTCCCATTCCGGCAAATCAAAGGCACACAGCTACAGCCATAAGAAACCAGAAGGAAGTGTCAACAAGCATCATGTGAAGTCCGGTCACGGCTATGGCAAAAAATCAGGTCATGGCGGCCACACCAGCAAATGTCCATTCACTCATTTATTGAGATTCAAGAATAAGTTGGGACTGACCGAAGCTCAAGTCTCAGAAATCAAGCACCTTCGATTTGAGTATGGCAAACAAAGTATTCGCAATAAAGCCGAACACAAAATCGCGCATATGGAGTTTGACAAACAAGTTCACGCTGAGAAGCTTGATGAAAATGCCATTCGTCTGGCCGCAGGAAAAATTGCCCGAACCAAAACTGACAAGATCATGGCTATGGCAAACGCAAAAATCGCTTTGCTAAAACTGTTGACAGAAGAACAACGAAGAAAAGCCCATACCATGCATTCGGCCCACTCCTCTCACTGAGAGAAGAGGCAAGGGTTACGTGGTTATAAAACTAAATATATCTGATTTTCGGGGCGTAGCGCAGCCTGGCTAGCGTACCTGCTTTGGGAGCAGGGGGTCGGAGGTTCGAATCCTCTCGCCCCGACCATTACCATCAAGGACTTACGGCTTTTAGCTGTAAGTCCTTTTTGCGTTTTTGACCTATGCGTGACTGGGCAGGGCTTCCACCGCTTTCCGAAGCCTTTCGGGGCTCAAGTGCGCATACCTTTGAGTTGTGGCAATATCTTTATGACCGGCCAATTCCTTGACTGCATAAAGGTCCACGCCCTGTTGTACCAGTTGTGAGCAAAAGTCATGTCTTAGGTCATGAAACCGGAAATCAGGGTAACCCGCCTTCCTGCATGCTTTCTTGAACGCTCTGGTAACACCCCATG
>JAJDBI010000199.1 GCA_029261435.1 Nitrospinaceae bacterium | reverse complement strand
GAGCATATGATGTTCCGGGGAAACCAGAAGTATTCTAATTCGATCTCCCTGAATATGGAATTCGAAAAAATTGGTCGAGACCTCCGTGCTTCCACTCTTGGGGAGTATACGCAATACGGATTTAGTCCGCATATCTCGCATTTAGATAAAGGAATGGAGCTCTTCGCGGAGTTTTTTGATTCCCCGACATTTCCAGAGATTGAACTGGAGCGCGGAATTATTCTTGAAGAATACTATGAAGAGCTTAATGAAGAAGGCGTGAATGTGGATATCAACAACCATGCCTGCAAACTGCTTTATCCTGAAACGCCGATATCCTGGCCCACCATTGGGACGGAAGAAACCATCAAAGCGATTAATGTTGAAATGTTGAAGGACTATTACAACGCTCACTATATTCCTGGCAATATGGTTTTGGCAGTCTCGGGACCGATTGAGCACGACTTTAACCTTTCAGTGGCCGAAAAATATTTTTCCAGTTTCTCTAATGCAGTGACTCCAATCACCAAAAATCATTTTATCGGGAGTATTCCTGAGGCACAGGCCCAACCGCAGTTTCTTTTTCAGCAAGATTCTGACAGCCAGATAGAACTGCAAATTTGTTTTCGTTCCTGTTCTTATAATCACGAAGACTTTCTGACGATGGGGCTGATCAGCAGAATTTTTGATGATGGTTTCACATCCCGATTGCAGCGAGTGCTGAGAGAAGAACGGGGCCTGGTTTATTCAGTGGAATGCCGGGCAACCAGTATGTCAGACATAGGCACAATGGATTTTGATGTGACGGTGCGACCCGAGAAACTCATTGAGGTGACTCAAGTTCTGCTTGAAGAAATTAAAACCTTTGTTGCTCATGGACCAACAGACTATGAAGTGGCGCATGTGAAAAAGCGGTATATGTTTGATCTGGATTCGGAACTGGATGATCCCTACAAGCAGGTAGTGCGCTATGCCTTCCCTCACCTTTATTCAGAAGAACTATCTGTGGAAGAAGAACGCAACCAGATTGAGATGATCTCAAAAGAGAAAATCATGGATGTTGCCATGAAGACTTTTGTTCCAGAAGTGCTGAATCTCATTCTTGTTGGTCCGTATACCCCCGAATTAAAAGCAGAGCTTGAAAAACTGATTTTTAAATATTGATCTCATGATTGGAAAAATAAAGCTGGTGGTTGTGGTGCTTGCTCTGTTCCTCTCAGCCTGTGGAGCAAATGTTGAAGATTGTTTAAAGGATGAAAGTTGTGGTCCTGCAATACACGTAGTCAACCTCGATGGGAGCTTGCCGCTGGACCCATATGATCCCTTTTGGGATTCCGAGCCTGCTGCCGTTAAAGTGGAACTCGGGCCGCAAATGATCACCAACCCCAAATGGCCGAATCCTTCAACGAAGGAGGTGACGGTTCGTGCGGTTAAAAATAATGATGATATAGCCATCATGTTGGAATGGGATGACCAGACAAAGTCCAGTAACTTTGACCACTCAGCATTGTATGTGGATCGGGCGGCGGTGATGTTTCCAGTCACAGCCGAAAAGGAGGCCCCATCAATCACTATGGGCGAACCGGGAAAACCTGTCAATATCTGGCAATGGAAGGCAATAGGCGGGGAAAGGGGACAACCCGGGGTGAAAGACAATTCTAATTCCAGGCTCGCTTATCAGACCATCGAAGATTTAAACGCCGAAGGTTACAGCACCCTCACCGATCAGAACAAGCAGGATGTGGACGGGGGTGCCGTTTGGAAAGATAATAAATGGCGGCTGGTATTAACCCGCACTCTGACCAATGACAACGCCAATGACGTCCAGTTCAAAAAATCAGTCCTGATGGCCACCGCAGTTTGGAATGGCTCAAATAAAGAGTTGAACGGGCAAAAAGGCATTGCCGGCTGGCTTCTTTTAATGATTTAGCGACCTTTCAAAAATAACAATATTTACCCAACTTGGATGGGCCAGCATATGGGAATTTTACTATTAGGTGCAAGTGGAATTGCTGGCATTGAAAAAGATAAAGCTTTATCCCCAGGCCATGAAATTATCCGCCTGAGCGAGAAGCGAATGACTTCCAAGATTTACTAGTAGATACTGCAGTAGAGCTTGCGAAATAGTAGGTTGGGGAAGCTTTGGTGTTTTTATTGCTGCCGATTAAGAGGTACCATTCTTAATCGTGCGGGTAAAATTTTAAATATATAACATCTGGTGTGGGTATAAAAAATTGGACTAAAATCAAGGTCTTTTCCCGGCTATATCAGATAACTTGCTCTTAAACAGCCAGTTTTTGAGTGGCTTCCGTTGGCATTTTTATTGCACTTAAAATTGCATGGCCGGTGCTCAAGGCTGAGAATTAAAATCTTTTGATTTTTCAAGTGATAACATTAAAAACTTCTGCGAGAGAAAGTTTGTAATATAATTCACTTGTTAAGACCTTTTCCCCTTTCTAAAGAAAAAATGTTTCTAGTTGCATGGCATAACATTCATTTATTTGGAGCCTTGATCGGTAAATGAAACCGTTTAGAATATTTAGCTTTCGTGATTTTCCCATACGGTATAAGTTTTTAATCTCCTCCTCTTTGATCCTGATTTTAATTTCCTCCTTTATATATTTTTATTATCCCGCAGAACATAAAAAAAACTCGCTGATTTTATTGAATAATAAAATTCAAAGTATGAGTGATTTGGTCGCTCTTGTTGTAAGCGTCGGGATGAGTTCGAGTGACTTTCAAGCTGTTCAAGAAGCCCTCACCTGGGCTAAGAAGGATAAAGATCTCGCATATATAAAAGTGCTTGATACTTCCAACGAGGAGCTTGCCAGCCATAATCCTGACGGATATGCAATCGATAGAAAGAAGCTGGTCCTTAGAGCTGAAATTGTTGAGTTGGATGGCATTTTGCACAAAAGTGTTCCTCTGCTATATGGCAATAAGGCTTATGGAATGTTGTTGATGGGTTTTTCGCTGGAAGATTTAAATACAAACCTGGTGAATAACAGAAAAACAACCATTCTGGTTTGCGCTAGTATTTTTATTTTAGGAACGATTTTATCCCTACTCTTTGCTGAGATGGTTACCCGATCTCTCCAGAAACTTAAAAACGCTGCCAATGAAGCTGCAGAAGGTGATTTCGATACTAAAATTGTTATTGATTCTTCCGATGAAGTGGGACAGTTAGGTCAGACCATGAAAGTGATGTTAGAAAAAATAAACGCTTCAATGAATGAAGCTATTGTCATGAATAAGGAATTAGAAGCGGCTCGTGACCTTGCTCAGCAAGCCAGTAGCACTAAAAGCAGATTTCTTTCATCAGTGAGTCATGAACTACGTACACCTTTGAACGCAATCATTGGCTTTTCAGAGTTAGGATTGGAGTTTGATGAAGAGGACGATAAGGAAGAGCTTTTTGAAGATCAAATTTCAAACTTACAGCAAATTTTGAGTGCAGGTCAGCATTTGCTGACTTTGATCAATGAGATACTGGATCTGGCTGCCGTTGAGTCGGGCAAAACGGTTTTATCCATCGAACCCATTGGAGTTGAAAAATTATTGGAAGATGTTGTGTCTTTGACACAGCCTCAAGCTGAGAAATATGGCATTAAATTGATAAACAAGATTCAATTGGATAAAGATTTATGTATTCTCTGTGATCAAACTCGATTAAAGCAGGTTTTGCTCAACTTGATATCCAATGCAATCAAGTATAACTCTCAAGCTGGAACGGTTATCCTGTCTACTGAAACGATAGACTTAATAACGCTACGGATTAATGTTTCTGATACGGGCCCCGGAATACCATTGGAGAAGCAGAAATATTTGTTTGATCCCTTTTCAAGACTTGGTTCTGAGAATAGTAATACTGAAGGAACGGGTATTGGATTGACCATTACCAAAAAACTTGTTGAACTCATGGGAGGTGCCATTAGTTTTGACAGCAAAATTGGTGTTGGGACTTGTTTTTCTGTAGATTTTAAAATCTCAGATGAAGTAAAGCAAAAGGACCCCGCTCTGGTTGAAAATCAAGCTGCTCCACTGAAACAAATGGAAAAAAGAGAAGGAAAGTTTCACATTCTTTATATAGAAGATAATGCTATGAATACTCAGTTGGTGCAAAAAGTGTTGAAAAAAAACCGGCCAGATATAGAGCTCCTATGTGCAGATCATGCGCGAAAAGGAATCGAGCTGGCGGTAAAAAATCAGCCTGATTTGATTTTAATGGATATTCAATTGCCTGAAATTGATGGTATCCAGGCTTTTAAAAAACTACGTACCTTTAACGAGACGAGAGACATTCCGGTGATTGCTTTAAGTGCAAATGCAATGAAACATCAGGTTGAAGAAGTAATGTCTCTGGGTTTTAAACTTTATATGACAAAGCCTATCAATATTCATATGCTTTTAAATACAATTGACCAATACGAGGGTGCGAGCGAGAACTTAAAAGGATCGATTTGACGATTCGAGGAATAGTTCTTAAGTTAGAACACATCTATCTGATACCCAAATTAGAATATCAGTGGCTGGCGACTTGGGATTGTTTTTCCAAATTAGCGTGGAATTTTTTCCAAGGGGCTTGCAAGGCGGGAACTAGCTTTTCTTTCAATTCATCTGGCACGTAATTGATCTTATCCACCGGCCAGTCTTCCACATTCTGCACATCCAATCCTTCTTTCTTGTAAGGAATTTGCAGGGCTTCTTCAAACCCATAGACCAAAGCATTTGAGTAAACCTTGTGGTATTGCTCTTCAATCGTTTCTTCTGAATGCATTCCGTTTATGAACTGGCTGAATAGGTCTTTAATGATCGGTTCGGCGTGCTCTACGAAATCCGGTGTCAGTGCTGCGTTCAAGGTGAAGTAGGTGATGAGAACATCCTGAAGAAGAAATTTTAGTTCCGAGCTTTCTTTCTTGGGAGGGCGGGTATTGATGTTTAAAAGTTCCTTGAGAACTTTGATATTGCGGATCATGTCGTAGATGATCGACTCTTCCCAGGTTGCTTCATTCCACACAAAAAAGGCTCGTACGAAATTAGCTTTCCCCTTTTTGTCCCACATTTGCAGAGCCGTGGTGGGTTGCTCTCTGTTGGAATAGGGGATAGACTCGCCCCACCTGGGGTCTACCAGATTCAAACCATAACGTTTAAATGTATTGTGAAAGGTTTGCTGATAGATCTCCATCAGGCACTCAAAATTTTCTACTCGGTTAAGAGGGCTGTTCTGCGGCAGATTGACAATGGAATACAGGCGAATAACATTTGTTTTGGCCTGCCCATCGTCATCGGCGACCATATATGACCCCCCCCACATGCCTGCTGTAATTGGGACACTGACCTTATGCTGATGCTTCATCTGTTGGGAAACCGATTCTCCAATGACCTTTAACAGGTTGTGGAAATAGTAAAGGTTGAGCCGATTGTCTTTGGGGTAGAGATGCCCGGGTAGAATTTTATATTGCATCATAAGTTGATTCGAGTGACCCCTGGTAAGAAAGTTTGAGACTGTTAATCACTCCAGCACTCTTTTAAAAGAGAGGTCTATTAAAGTTAGACCCGCTAATCTGTAACGGCACCTTTTGAGGCAGAGCCGACCAGTTTTGCATATTTAGCCAGAACACCTGATTGATATTTTATTTCTGGAGCGACGAACTCTTTTCTTCTTTGTTCGATTTCGTCATTGGTTAACTCTACGTTCAACTGGTTATGGTCCATATCTATGGAGATGGTGTCGTTATCTTTAATAAGGGCGATGGTCCCGCCAATTTGCGCTTCCGGGGCAATATGACCGATAACGATTCCATAAGTACCTCCAGAAAAACGACCATCTGTGATGAGCGCGACCTTGTCGCCGAGTCCTTCACCAACAATAGCGGCGGTGGGGGCCAGCATTTCGCGCATACCCGGACCACCTTTTGGGCCTTCGAACCGAATGACTACGACATCGCCTGCCTTGATGCTGTTAGAAAGAATGGCATCGAGACATTCTTCTTCTGAATCGAAGACTCGCGCCGGACCTTTGAAGCTCCGGGTATTGAACCCTGACACTTTTGCAACCGCACCTTCCTGACAGAGGTTTCCTTTGAGGATGACCAGGTGGCCCTCGGGTGCTTTTGGTTTATCCAGTGGCAGAATGACATCCTGGTCTTCCCGGGGCTGATCGGGAACATCGGCAAGATTTTCGGCGATGGTTTTACCTGTTACGGTCATGCAGTCGCCGTGCAGGAGACCGGCTTTCAACATCATTTTCATGACTTGCGGAATGCCACCGACATGATGCAGGTCGATGGCAACGTATTTGCCAGACGGTTTCAGATCACAGAATAGTGGAATCTTCTTCCTGATGACTTCAAAGTCATCCATGGTCAACGGCACTCCGGCGGAGTGGGCGATGGCCAGAAGGTGAAGTACTGCGTTTGTGGAGCCGCCAACAGCCATGACAACAGCAATGGCATTTTCGAAGGCTTCACGTGTCATGATGTCGCGTGGAAGAATATTTTTCTCGATCATTTTCAACAGGGCTTTTGCGCTTTTCCCGGTACTGATTTCCTTATCCTTGTCTTCATTAGCCATGGTGGAGCTATAGGGCAGGCTCATGCCCATGGCTTCGAAGGCTGAGGACATCGTATTAGCGGTGAACATACCTCCGCAAGACCCATAACCGGGGCAGGCATTTTTTTCGATATCGGTGAGCTTATCCTGGTCAATACTGCCGGCACCGAATTGTCCCACAGCTTCAAACACGCTGACGACGGTCAGATCCTCTTCATCAAGGTGACCGGGTTTGATGGTGCCACCATAGACAAAGAGTGCGGGAATGTTCAACCGCGCCATAGCGATCATGGCTCCGGGCATATTCTTATCGCAACCTCCTATGGCGATGACCGCATCCATGCTGGAACCACGGCAAACCGTTTCGATGGAGTCGGCAATGACATCGCGGCTGACCAGAGAACATTTCATGCCTTCGGTTCCCATGGAGATACCATCGCTGATGGTGATGGTGCCGAACATTTGTGGCATGCCACCACTTTTTCGGATTTCCACCGCGGCGATATCAGCCAGTTTACCGAGTCCCGCGTTACAGGGGGTGATGTTACTTTGCCCGTTGGCAACGCCTACGATGGGTTTGTCGAAATCTTCATCAGTGAATCCGACCGCCCTGAGCATGGCGCGGTTGGGAGCTCGTCGGTCCCCCTGAGTGATAGCTCGGCTTTTTGAATTTAATGGCTTCATCTTTTTTCCTATTCTTTTATAAGAGGCCTTTCAGCCCGGATTTATTCGACTTTGGGGGTTATCTTTCCAACTCTGAAACGGCATTGACGGTAGGACGGCGAAAATAGCCATCTCCATTCTGAGCATGCGCAATAGCATAGTATACAGGATTTGAGGCCACTTTTAAAATGGCTTGCGACCCACATATCTCAATCTCATGGTTGAAAGGAATGACAGGTGTTTTTCGGTCTTTTTTCCATGTTTTTCCGGGAGATTTTGAGGACAGAATTTCTGGTAAACGAAAGGATCTCTGAGCGTATAGATAATCCAGCTTCAGCAGGTCCTGCTCCATCGGCGTGGGGTCCGAATAAAAGGTGGCCTGAAAAATACGGTAATACTCATCCAGAGAGACAGGGTTCATCAATAGTCCATGAGAGTCGTGATACTCCAGCAATCGGCTGAACAGCGTTGTCGGGTCCATTTTCTCAAGCAGGTAGTTGATGGAAAAACGGAACCTTTTGGAATTGTAATAGCGGTCGAAAATATCTTCAAAATGTTTTAAATACAGAACTTCTTCAGACGATAGGTTCTGGTGTGAGATCAGCTCATAGGGAGGGGTGGAGCTATATAGATATTGTTCCTTCTCCACAAGGTCATTGATGGGAGCTCCGGGAAGAAACTTTAGAAAACCCAGTTGCAATTCATGAGGTCTCAGTGCCATTACCCGGGAAAAAGATTGCCGGATATTTTCCAATGTTTCTCCGGGCAGTCCGAATATCAGGTCGCAATGAAAATGAATGCGGTCTTGCTCTACCAATTGTCGGATAGTTGAAAAAAGCTTTTCGTTGTTTTGTTTTCTCTGGATGGTTTCCTGCACCGACTCGGTGGTTGTTTGAATGCCAATTTCAAACTGAAACATTCCAGGGGGTACTGTTGCTAGAAAGTTCAAAATATCGGATGTTAAGATATCTCCCACCACCTCAAAATGAAATTCGTTGCCTCTGAATTGTATCAACCACTGCATCAGTTCCTTCATGCGTCGGGGCTTGAGATTGAAGGTGCGGTCGACAAATTTAATTTTTTTGATTCCGGCGGCGATGAGTTCCTGTATCTGACTTTGAATGCTTGCTTCGTCGAAGTAGCGAACCGTTTTATCCAGTGCGGATAGACAGAACGAGCAAAGGTATGGGCAACCTCGGGATGTTTCAAAGTATACGATTCGGTTTTTCAGGTGGGGGAAGTCTTCTTTCAGATAAGGAGGGATGAGTTCTGGTAGATCAGTTCCAAAGGTTCGCCAGCGAGTGAGCACTTCCTGGGAAAGCGTTTCTTCTTTGACGGTCAACTCAAGGAATTCCAGCCACTTTTTTTCACCTTCTCCGGAAATGACAGGGCAGGGTAGAGAGTTTTCTTCCTCAAACGAAACCTCTGGTCCGCCGACTACAATTTTCAGATGAGGCATTTGCTTTTGCAGGCGTTCGATCAACTCCAGGCTCTGGCTTCGGTTCCAGATGTAAATGCCGACTCCCAAAATTTCAGGCTTGAGTTTCTGAATCTCTGCGGCAACTTTCCAGACCGGTTGGTTGATGACGAACTCCCGGATCCAGACATTCTGGTAGCCTGCATTGCGGCTGGCGTTTCTCAGGTACCGTAAACTCAGCGATGAGTGAATGAATTTTGCGTTAAGCGTTATAAGTCCGATAGAACGTTTCAAGATAGACCCCTGTCCTGAATAGTTTGGCAAATATGACAACATCATACCCTCTGGCGAGGTAGGCAAATAGAAAAAATTGTATCAAGTGGAAAAATGTTTTCTCAGCTTAATGGACTATTACCTCCGGGCGCTGCCCGGCTGACAAGTTTTGCAGAAGAAAGTGGACCGGCCGGAATGAACGAGGCGAGATATAGTGGTTTTGCATTTTGGACAGGAGTCGCCCTCTTTGCCATAAACAGATAGTTTCACTGCGTAATATCCCGCTGTACCGCTGGGGTCGAAGAAATCGCGTAAGGTGGTTCCTCCCGCCGCAATGCTGTTTTCCAAAGTGGAACGTACGCTGGAAAGGAGCCGATCCCATTCTGCGAGAGTGACTCTCCCGGCTTTGCGTTTCGGGTTTATACCTGCCAGGTATAAGGATTCACAAGCGTAGATATTGCCGATTCCAGTGATACGTCGGGCATCCATGATGAAGGTTTTAATGGGTGATCGGCAGTTTTTGGCCAGACTTTTCATGGCTTCTGCGTTGGCGTCTGGCGAGAAAGGGTCAGGGCCAAGTTTATCCAGTAAAGGATGTTCTCCACTTTGTGGAACCCAGAGTATGCAACCAAATCGTCTCGGATCGACAAAGTGAAGGAAGGTATCAATTTCAAACTGGAAAATAGCGTGCGTATGTTTTTCCCTTGGACTCATTGAGGTTTTCAGGGTAACACGTCCGCTCATACCGAGGTGCAGGAGCATCGCCCCTTCGGGAACTTTCAATAGGAGGTATTTACCGATGCGCTGGATTTGAGAAACCGTCTGGTTCACCATTTGTTTCCGCAAAATACCTTGAGGGATGGGGAACCGGATGTCTTTTCGGTAGAACTTGAGAGCTGTGCAGGTTTTGTTGACGACCAGAGGAAGAAGCGCCCGTCTCAGAGTTTCAACTTCAGGAAGTTCGGGCATAGATAGAAATTAAGGGAGAAATGAAAGCCCCGCCAAACCAGGGCAGGGCAGACATATTATTTTTCATCCTCAACACTTTCTTCTTTTTTTGGGATTGGCGCTTCTTGTGCGGGTTTTTTAGAGATTACTACTTTAGCAGAACGAAGAATTCTTCCATTCAAAGTAAAGCCTTTGGAGTATTCCTGTATTACGGTGTTTTCATCGTGTTCTTCAGATTCCAGTTGGGTCATGACCTCATGAAGACTGGGGTCAAAAGGTTTTCCCATCGCTTCAATCGGCTCCACTTTTTGGTTCTTGAGGAAGGTGTTGAACTGTTTTTGAATCATCTCTACCCCTTCCCTTAAAGTTTCCAAGGTGGTATTGGGGGTGTTCAAGGCTCTATTCATATTATCATCGATTTGCACCAACTCTTTCAGGAGACGTTCGTTGGCAAACTGCACGGCATCTGCCTTATCTTTGACCAGTCGTTTGCGAAAATTTTCGAGATCGGCTTTTTCTCTAAGGAAATCAGTCTTTTGTTCAATGAGTTCCGCATCTTTCTTCTTCAGTTGTTCCTGAAGCTCTTCCATGGGGCTTAATTTTTTTTCTTCCTCGGCAGGAGCGTCTTCCTCAGGATCAAGAACTTCGGGCTCTATAACTTCAGGTTCCAGAGCTTCTGGAGTTTCTTCCGGGTCCTGCTGTTTTTTCTCTTTAGATGTCACTTTTTCAAACTCCCTGATTTTCAGATATTAACTTGGAGACCATTTTTGCAGTATGGTTTACAATAGAAATAATACGTTTATAGTCCATCCTTTTGGAACCGAATACAGCCAGTGTTCCAACATTGTCTTTTCCCAGCTGATAATTTTGTGCGATCAAACTGCAGTTTCCCATTTCTTCCTGCAGGTTTTCCTCTCCTATCAATATGGTCATTCCGTCATGGTGCAGGCAAAGGTCGAGCAGATTGATCAGTTTGGTTTTCTCTTCAAGAGTCAGCAGAAGAGCTTTGATCTTACCTATATCTTCTGTGAACTCAGGCTGGTCGAGAAAATTCAAGGCACCCTCTACAAGCAGCTCGCTATTCTCCGGCTCCTCTTCAAACAGGGCGGAAGAAAGAGTATGGGCTTTTTTGGCTAGATTGTTATAGTGTTCCTTTTCAAGCTTCAAACGTTTCAGCAATTCTCGTCGAATCCACTTGATTGGTTTTCCACTGAATTCATCATTTAAGTAATTGGAAATAGAGGTCAGCTGATTCTGAGTCATGTCAGAGTCAATGGGCAGTACTTTGTTTTGCAAAATCCCCTGTTCGGAGAAGAAGACAGCCAGTGCTGCCTGTGGAGCTACTTTAGTAAACTCAATATGTTTGAAGCAGGCACTTGAAAAACTGGGAAGCATGACCAATCCCGTTTGCTGAGAAACAGTGGAAAGGTTTTCGCAAGCTTGCTCAAGTAACCCTTGAAGGTTTTGTTTTCCGAGTGGGTACTCAAGCTCATGAGTGGCTGACAGTACTTCGGCGGTCATTAAAAAACTTTGTGGTCGTAAAAGATGGTTCACATAAAATCGATAGCCTTTGTCAGTGGGAACACGGCCCGCTGATGTATGCGGTTGGCTGAGAAAACCCTTTTCCTCCAGATCAGCCATCACGTTTCTGAGTGTGGCAGGGCTGAGGTGGTCAGGGTGAATTTTGGCCACGGTGCGAGAACCCACCGGTTCAGCAGACTCGATATATTTATCGATGACGGCTAAAAGGACAATCTTGCTTCTTTCATCCAATAAAGTCGAACTCATTGTGTAGTCGTTGCTGAAAGGTTTTAATAATCCTGCTTACCCTAACAAACTATCAACCTGAAAAATCTTTGTCAATATTATAGGGTGCTATTACATACTCATCGGACAGATCGGGTTTGCCTGGAGTGGGCAAGAGTTTTTAAGGTCGAGACAACTCTTTGGCTGGCTTGATAAAACCATTGCCAGTGAGTCCAGTGTTACGCTGGTTTCAGATCTTTTGTTTTTTCCACTATTTGGGTTCCGATGCCTTCTGCTGTGAAAATTTCCAGCAGCAGGGCGTGTCGAACCCGGCCATCAATGATATGAGTTTTATGTACCCCGGATTTGAGGGCAACCAGACAACAATTAACTTTTGGTAGCATTCCATCCCGAATCACCTTGCTTCGGATCATATCGGAAGTGTTTTTTCGGCTAAGGCCAGTTTGTAGTTTTCCAGCTTTATTTTTTACCCCTTCAGTGTCGGTCATCAAAATCAGTTTTTCGGCTTTCAAGGCTGACGCGATCTGAGCGGCCACAAAGTCGGCATTAATATTGAGTGTTTCTCCATTTTCACCTCTGCCGATGGGTGCGATGACGGGAATAAACCCGCTCTTGTCCAGAGTCTCGAGGATTCCCGGGTTTACTTTAGTGATTTCGCCAACCAACCCAAGGTCAATAATTTCCGGACGGTCTGTTTCTGGCGAGTGTTTCACCTTTTTATGCCGTTTTGCAAGAATCATGTCACCATCTTTTCCGGTGATGCCCACAGCATTACCACCTTGGCGGTTGATCAGAGAAACAATTTCCTTATTTACTTTTCCGCCAAGAACCATTTCTACTACGTCAATGGTTTCTTTGCTGGTCACACGTTGCCCCTCAACAAACTGTGACTTAATCCCCAGCGCCTTGAGGGTTTTGTCAATCTGTGGGCCGCCTCCGTGGACTACAACTGGGTTGATGCCGATGTATTTCATCATGACGATATCGAGGGCAAAATTTTCCTTGAGATCATCCGACACCATGGCATTGCCGCCGTATTTGATGACGATGGTTTTGCCGTAGAAGTTCTTAATATAAGGTAAAGCTTCTAGAAGGATTTCTGCTTTGTGAATGAGTTTTTGCATATTGCGATTTTTCGCTAAAGGATATAACGACTCAGGTCTTCGTCTTGAATAATGTCTTTCAGTTTTTCAAGAATATAATCTGCATCAATCGTGATATTTTTTTCTTCCAGATCCGGTGCCTCAAAAGAAATTTCAGCAATCTGGTCAATG
>JAJDBI010000198.1 GCA_029261435.1 Nitrospinaceae bacterium | reverse complement strand
GCTCGGTTCAGTTCAGGGTACTCCTTCGGGCCGAAATCCAAAAACAGGAAAGGCAGAACAATAAGAATCCCCAGCGCAGCCCAGACATACAATTTATCAAAATGCCTCATAGCACCCCATACTTTTATAACTTGAAGCAGACCAAAGTTTTCTGATTAAGATATTATTGCAGATATTTCCAGAATGAAAAGTAGGAACCCTTTTGCAATGTTATAATAATAGGCGAAATTACTTGAAAAAACTATCGACCAAAAATTTATGAACACTTCAGAAAACGGAATTCCGGTGACTCTGTTATCCGGGTTCCTCGGTTCAGGAAAAACCACACTCCTGAATTACATTTTAAAGCAAAATCACGGGAAGAAAATAGCCGTCATAGAGAACGAATTTGGAGAAATCGGAATAGATTCTGAGTTTGTGATCGGTGCCGACCAGGATATATTTGAAATGAGTAACGGTTGTATCTGTTGCTCCACTCGCGGGGACCTGATAGAAACCCTGAATCGGCTGCTAGAACAGCACAAAAAATTTGATCACATATTAATTGAAAGCACTGGCCTTGCCAGTTCCGGACCAACCGCCCAGGCCTTCCTGATTGAGGATGAAATTTCCAAGTCCCTTTTCCTTGATGGCATTGTCACTCTGGTTGATGCAAAGCATTTCGAGAACACTCTAAAAGAACAACAAGTCGTTTGGGAACAGATTGCATTTTCCAACGTCATTCTTTTGAACAAGGCAGATCTGGTTACAGAACCTGAAATGGAAAAACTGGAAAAACAATTGCACCTGATCAACCCTACAGCAAAAGTCTGTAAAACCACTCAGGCGGTGATCGATCTGGACCAAATATTAAATATTGGAGGATTCGATTTAAAAACAGCATTAGAGACCGACACTTTCGATACACACCATCACGAAACGGATGAAGCAATATCTTCGGTCTCGCTTTCTTTTCCGGGTCATGTCGACCCAGATCGTTTAAATCTTTGGCTGCAAATGCTTTTACTTAACGAAGGCATGAATGTCTTCCGGGCTAAAGGAATTCTGAACATAGAGGGCTCTACAGAACGATATATTTTTCAAAGCGTATACATGATGTTTGAGGGCCGGTTTGACAAACCCTGGGGATCAGACTCTCCCCTTAATAAAATGGTGTTCATAGGCCAGGACCTGAATCCTCAAAGGCTGGAAGAAAGCCTGAAAAACTTTACAACCTCCTAATGACTGGGCTTGGCGAAAAACTCTGTAACCTTTAAAAGTGCAAACACACTCATGGCAGAAGAAAGCCGAAAAAACCCTGATGATTCTCAGGGAATTGAACTCAGCGAATCGGAGCTCAAAGAGCTTCAACGCCTGGAGACCAAGAAAAAAGCTGCACAGAAGAAGGTGCTGGACTCCAAAGACAATTTATTTGGAGCGATCCTGACCGACCTGGATCTCGAAGGGCTGGATTTACATGACGCAAAAATGGCAAAAGCAAACCTCAATAACACTAATCTGAGCGGAGCTAATTTAAGCAACGCCAACTTTATTGAAGCCGACTTAACGGAAGCCAACCTGTCAAAAGCTGATCTGCATGATGCCTATTTTGCTGATGCCCAATTAGTCGCAGCAGATTTCTCCGAGGCGGATCTGCGCTGGGCAGATTTCAGCTGGTCCGTTTTAAGTGAAGTTCGATTCAATGAAGCAGATCTGCTCGAAGCCGATTTTACCGAAGCAACCTTAGTCGCCGCAGATTTCACCATGACCAACTTAGTCGGCGCAAATTTCGATAAAGCCAACCTGATTGATGTACGCTTGAAGGGGGTCGACCTGTCTCAAGCACTGAACCTCACTCCAGACCAAATCGAATCTGCCGAAATCGACAAGGCCACTCAACTACCCTCTTATCTCGAGATAACATGGGAAGGCGCGGATAACTTCAAAGTACAAAAGGCGATTGAAAAGAAAACCAAACGGAAAAAAACAAAAAAATAAACCAGCCTCATCCGCACGAGATATTCTATTTAAGAATCCAGAATCCTTTTCTGTTAACCTCGGCCTTCCTCAAACTCAACCGCACCATCTTCATCCACCTTATACTTTATTTCTATAGGGCGACAACAGACTTCACAATCCTCTAAATATTCCTGACTCAATACCGACAAATCCAGGAGAATTGAAATCGACTCGCCACAATGCGGACAGACAAAAAATTGTTCGTACTGCTCCATACTTGAACCGTCTATTCCTGCATACGAAAATCTTTTGAGAAATAAGCCACCAAATCTTTAACCGAAATGATGCCCACTATTTTATCCTCTTCCGTAACCCCCAAGTGCCGAATCTTATTTTTATGCATAAACCGATTCGCCTCTTCGATAGGCAGATAACGATCCAATGAAAGAACAGGACTTGTCATAACTTCATCAATGTCAGTAGAGTCAGGATCCAGACCTTTGCCCAATACTTTTCGAGCCAAGTCCGTTTCGGTCACAATCCCCACATACTCATCAAATTTTTTCACCAGTAAAGAACCAATATTGTTTGCTGTCATAAACATGGCAGCTTCCTGAACCGAAGAATCTATATCTATACTCAGCACAGGAGATATCATATAATCGCCAATTTCATCCATGTTCCGCTCCTTTTCAAAAGGTTTCAAAACCATGAAGAACTGATTCGGTGTCCGTGGTTCTTGGATGCCGGATAAAGGCCTGGGATTCGCTCTTTTTAATACCATTAAAATACTTTCAAGATAAAAGCAGCAATGAATAACAGAAGGTTGCACACAACTGTCAGAATTTGAAGACGTTATTGATATACGTCGTTTATATTATAAAACCTGCAACTTAACAGGAAACTCACATAACCCAATGCCTCATGAGATAAATATCGTTTTAGTCGAGCCAGAAATCCCCATGAACACGGGAACAATTGGGAGGTTGTGTCTAGCAACAGGGAGCACCCTGCACCTGATAGAACCGCTTGGATTCGAAATCAGTGACAGTCGGCTTAAACGGGCGGGTCTGGATTATTGGAAATACGTCAACGTAAAAATCTATTCCGGACTTGAAATATTTCTTCAAAGTATTCCACCTTCTGCCCAAAAAGTATTTTTCTCCACCAAAGGAGAGAAAGATTTTTTTCAGCATACTTTTCAGCCGGGTGCCTATCTGTTTTTTGGTAGTGAAACCAGAGGACTTCCGAAAGACCTTATTCAATCGAACAAAGAGCAGACCTACCGTATCCCGCAATATGATGAGCGGATACGGTCCATCAATATCGCCAATGCAGTGAGTGTTGCCACCTATGAGGCTATTCGACAATTAGGGATATAATTTAATTTTCAACTTAAAATGTCTTGAGCCATTTTATCCCGGCTCATTCCTTCATGTCAGCCTGTGAAAAATCTTCCGGCTTGACATTGAACTTTCGGTAGTACTGCCGCAACAATCCCCTGGCCTCCACCTTGTTCACCTGATCATTTTTATTGCTAAAGAGATTCCCGGCTTTAAGAATGTGAAGAATGGCATTTTCCCCCTCACCCTGGTTTTCATACAGGAGGGCCAGGTTATAATGTGCTTCCGCCGACTTTGGATTGCCCATTATAGTTGCTTCAAATTCGCGAATCGCATCTTTGGCTCGACCCGCTTTTTCATACGCCGCGCCCAGATTAAAGTGCGCCGCCGGATCATCGGGTGACGATTCCATCTGCGCTCTCAGCACCTTGATTTCTTTGCTTTCAAAAATTTTTCTAAACACACCTTCACTCCATACTCTCAGTCCTGTATTTTTTCAATCCTTAAATTTCATACTTACCCTGTGTCTCAAATATCCCCCAACTCATCCTCTTCAAACAACTCTCTAAGAGAAGTTCTGGATTCGTCTTCAAATTGCTCCGCGTCCTTACGATCAATGTATGAATTCAATAGCTTTAAATGTTCTGCCGATAAATTGCACAAAACCAATCGCTCCATGACGGTTTCCTTTTCATATTCGCCCAGCAACCTACCAATAGAATTGTGGAGAAACGGAGTTAAAATAGACTCCACTCCTTCAAAATTCAATTCTATAGGATTCCCCTTCTGAAACTCTGGAGCTAGCAGACCATACACTTTCTGCCCATCATCGATGGACGCACAATGAGTTCCCACATATTCGGATATTCTGATTTTCATCGTTCAACTTTTCCTTAAAATTAAATCCTGCATAAAAATATCTTGCTATCCTCCACATGATAACCCTGCAACCGGTATTATCTTCCGCAATAATTCCATATTTCCTGTTGTTTTTTCCATGAAACATTCATCCAGAGGTCAAATTTGCCCTCATCCTGCCGATAAGTTATTATAATTAAACCTCTAATTATTATATATCCTTGGCAATGAAAAACGCTTCTTTAGCAAAAAGTTCATGTCGCTCGACTATTCTCCGCATAGCCGTTCGGAGCTTTTTCTTCAGGTTCCTGTTTTTGTCGTGCCTTGCTCTTTATACCCCTGCCTATGCTCAAGAATTTGCTCCTCAAAAATTTGATAAGGACCTCATCCAGGAAACTTTAAAGGACCAGGAAATCCTGCGGGAAGAAATGCTATTGGAGCAAGAAATCCTGCGAGAGGAGATGGAACAAATCCGTCTGGAAATGCAACGCATCATGGCAGAAATTGCCCTATCCATGAAAGAGGAAGCTCTCAAGTTGAAGGCAGAACTTGAAGGACTGCAAGGAGAAACCCAGCGCATTAAAGAAGAAATAATGGCTGCTTTGGAAAAGTCGAAGCAGGATTTTGCTGATGGTCAGGAGGAAATGCGCAAAGAATTACAAAAGATGCGTCAGGAAGCCAAGACTCTAACTAAAGAGATCAAAGAAGTTCTTGATGAACAAAAGGAGGTCTGGAGGCAGGAAACCGCAGCACTTCAAGGTACACTTGTAGAAGCACGAAAAGAAATGAACTCCGCGAAAGTGGACTCTGAAGAAGTACTGCAATCGAGTCGTGAGGCCAGCAACAATATTAAGAAGGAACAAAAACTAACTCTGGATGATTCCCGGTCCAAATCAGATGCAGCAATGCTTGAAGCCGGCAACACCCTCAAGAAGAGCCAAAGTGATTACAAGCAAGCTTCCAAAAGTATCACTCAAGAACTAATGGCCGATATGAAGGAAACCCGTGAAATCATGCAAAGAAGGCAGCAAGCGCAAAAACGGGATTCTGAAAACTCACAGCAGGAAGTTCTAGCCGCTTTGAAAAATACTAAAAATCAAAGAATCGCTGAACTAAAACGGGACTCTAATCGAAATAAATTAAAAAAGAAAAAATATGTTCGATCGGCAAAAAAGCAACCTCTTAAACAAAAACCAAGTAAAAAACCAAAAAGGCAACCTGCGCGACGAAAAATTGAAAAGCGAATTGATACGAAGTCGGGCTCCAAGCAACTTGATCTCGCCATCAATGAAGGACAGGACTTACCAGGTTCTCAAGGAAAACAAGACAAGCCTGAGGGCGTCGTGATTCCAAAAAATCTGGATGAGACTCTCGATGATGGTGAAGTGGTCACCGTTGCAAAAGCCCCAGCTAAAACTTCCGAAGAGTCTCCTCAGGAAAAAGCATCGCGGTTCAGTAAAAATATTGCCAGCTTGAAAGGTGAACTTAAAATGAAAAGCGGCGACCCTGGAGCTTTGCTGGAAAAGCTGGGAGACGCCTATCTGGATGCCCAGCATTTCATCAATGCGCAAAAGGACGATGAGGAGAGACAGAAAATATTCAACCTCTCAGACAACCAAAGTCTGTTACTGGGAAGTTACGAACAAGCCGCCTGGGCATACAAGTTATCTCTCACTTTTAATCACAAAAGCGCTGAGACTCACCTGAAAATAGGAAAAGTTTATGCCGAAATGGGGGATGGGCGAAATGCACTCATGCATGCAAAACTGGCACATCAGATATTTAAAAAACACGATAATTCAAAGCAAATGGAGGAAACCCAGACCTTCATCAAAATGCTAACCTCAAAATATAAAAACAAATTCGAAAAAAATAGTGCCTAGAAGTTGGCTTATCTCTTATAGTAGGCGGGCATCAAAGGTTGATTTGTTAACTTAACAGGCAGAGAGGTGTAACTTGGAAAAGCATCCCATTTTAGAATTCATTGAGCGACTGCCCTTTTTTCAGGAATTTTCAGACGAAGAAAAATCTAAATTAGTAAAAACCAAAGGTATCTTCGAAAAATATAAATCGGGGGATATCATTATTTCAGAGGGGGACACCGGTGCCGCTTTATTCGTGGTTCTGACAGGTTCCATTTGCATTGTAAAGTCAGCCCATGCCAGCGTTAAAGATGGACACATCTCCCTTCAGGAACCAGAAAAAATCACCATTGCAGAATTAAAAGCGGGATCGATTTTTGGCGAAGTCTCTTTGATCAGCGCACGCCCCAGAAACACCAGCGCCCTTGCAGACTCTGCCCAGGTTGTCGTCATGAAAATATCCAAAGAAGTTATCGAAAGTTTTAATCTTAGCATTCAAAAGAAATTCCAGACACAACTGATTCAGGTTCTTGTCCAGAGATTGGACGACATGAATACCAAATATATCAATTTGAAAGCGGCCACATCAAAAGAACAGAAATAACCTTCAGCCTGACGAATTTCCTCTTCCCCTGGTTTTTCTTTCATTCATATTTCCACAAATTGCATCCCTTTCACTTCCCGATATACGTTATAATTTGCGTGACCCATGAAATCTGAAAACACCATCCACATAAATGCCCAGACCTCAAAGCCAAAAGCCATATTGGTAGGAGTTAGCATGCCGGGAACCCAATCCGCTCAAATCTCACTTGAAGAGCTGGAAGGCCTTGCAACCACTGCCAATTATGACCCAGTCGCCACTTTGACTCAACACTTGGCAAAGATTAACTCCAAAACCTTTTTGGGCAGCGGCAAAGTGGAAGAACTTCGGCTGGCTGTTGAACATCATCATCCTGAAGTAGTCATTTTTGATGAGGAACTGTCACCCCGCCAAAACCGGGAACTGGAAAGTATTTTAAAGTGCAGGGTCATGGACCGGCCCTGGGTCATTTTGGAAATTTTCAACGATCACGCCCAAACCCGGGAAGCTAAAACTCAGGTTGAGCTAGCAAGGATGAAATATTCCCTTCCCCGTCTTACAGGGCTGTGGGATCACCTTTCTCGACAACGCGGTGGAATTGGCATGAAGGACGTGGGTGAAACACAGATTCAGTTGGATAAGCGAATGATCCGTAATGAAATCCACAAGCTGGAAAAAAAACTTGTGCAAATTGACAAGGAAAAAAAGACTCAGCGAAAAAACCGGCAAGGAACTTATAAGGTTGCATTAGTCGGTTACACCAATGCAGGGAAATCGACATTGATGAATTGCCTGACAGGTGCCGACACTCTGGTTGAAGACAAACTCTTCGCCACTCTGGACGCGACCGTGCGCAAGATAAAGAAAAACTTTCCCTACCCGGTACTTCTCTCTGACACGGTTGGACTGATCGATAAACTACCTCATGATCTGGTCGCCTCGTTTAAGAGCACTCTTGATGAAGTGCGCGATGCTGACCTGCTGATTCATGTCGTGGACCTCAGTCATCGCGAATATGCCAAACAGATGCGCACTGCTGATGAACTTCTGAGTGAAATGGGTGTAGACGATTTAGACATTATCCTCGCTTTCAATAAAATTGATGCCTTATCAGACGCCGAAATTCTTGATCGAGCTCTCCATGCTCACCCTTCCTCAATCGGTATTTCCAGCAAGACAGGACAAGGCATTGACTCACTCCGCCAGCAAATGGTCACCCACTATGAGAAAAATCTTGCACCTTACCGCCTTGAACTCAAGCATTCCCAAACCGCACTCATTCAGAAAATACGGAAATATGCACTGGTAGTAAAGGAAGACTATACACCTGATGGGATTGTGCTTAGCTTAAGGATTGCTGCGGGGGCAAAGGCGAAACTGGAATCCATTTTAAAACTATCTATAAAATCCGACTAGTGCGCACTTTCATCGTAAGAGGTTGCCTGTTCATTTAAATAATGATCAACTTGGCATGGCTCACTGCGAGTTTCTTTTTCCCATGGGGTGCCTTGAAAAATACTTCCACACTTAAATTCTCTTCATTACCCGAAAGGTTGAGTACAATTCCCGACCCAAACTTCGCATGCAAAACTTTTGTTCCGATTGAATAGGAACCATCCTTTGTCCCAATCGAATATCCATCATCTCTTTTTGCCTGATAGGGAACGGACGCCTCACGACCTCCGCTCTGTCTGCCGCCATATTGAGATGTAGCTTTATTGCTGAATCCGCTGGATTCACGGATCATAACTTCATCAGGAATAGAGAGTAGAAAATCCGATGGTTGGTAATTAAAGGTAGTACCATAAATTCTTCTTTGGGTCGCATGAGTAACAAATAGTTTTTTCCGGGCTCGGGTAAAACCTACATAGCACAATCTTCTCTCCTCTTCATACTCCTCAGGTTCCGACATGGAACTGGCATGAGGGAGGAGTCCATTTTCCATGCCCACTAAAAATACCGAAGCAAATTCCAGGCCTTTGCAGGTATGCAGGGTCATCAACGGAAGAACTCCGCGCTCATCATCAAGGTTATCAAGGTCGGCCACCAGAGAAGCCGAATCCAAAAATTCCTGCAAAGAACCTTCCCCACTTTCAATAGATTGCTCCACCGCCGAAAACAACTCATTCAGGTTTTCAATACGCCCCTTACTCTCGCGGGTATCCTCTTTTTTCAACATCTCTCCATACCCCGAACGGTCTATCACCTCAGTTAATAGTTCCAAGGGATTGCCCTGCCGAAAGGTGGCGTCTAAATCATCAATGATTTGCAGAAATTGGGCAATCTTCTTGCCTGCAGCAGGAGCTGTCAATCTGGTCTGCCCGTTATCGCGTAGACCTTCCAGGAGCGTCACCCCTTTCTCATTGCAATATTCCTCTACTTTTTCCAACGAGGTCTTGCCAATGCCTCTGGCAGGAACGTTGATGATTCGTTTTAAGGAAATAGAGTCATTCGGGTTCAGAACCACCCGCATGTAGGCCAGCACATCCTTAACCTCCTTTCTTTCATAAAATCGCAGCCCCCCTATCACTTGATAAGGCAACCCATGTCTCCTCAACATATCCTCCATGACTCGGGACTGTGCATTGGTCCGGTAAAGGATGGCCATATCATTAAAGCTGAAACCTTCGTCACGATTCAATTCCTGGATTTTTTCGCAAACAAATTCTGACTCAGCCGTTTCATCTGCGGCTCTGTAACACAACACCGGCGATCCCGTTTCATTTTGCGTCCATAAAGTTTTATCCTTACGATTTCTATTCTCCCTCACCACACTTCCTGCTGCGTTTAAAATATTTTGCGTAGACCTGTAATTTTCTTCAAGCTTGATCACCGTTGTCCCGGGAAAATCATTTTCAAACTTCAAAATATTTTCTATGTTTGCTCCTCGCCAACGATAAATGCTCTGATCATCATCGCCCACAACGCATATGTTGCTATGCGACTGGCATAACAAACGCACCAGCCCGTACTGAACTGCATTTGTATCCTGAAATTCATCGACCAGGATATATTTAAACTTTTCGCTATAGTGAGCCCTGAGAGAAGGAACCTCCTGAAACAACCTGCCCGCTAAAACCAGTAAATCGTCAAAGTCCAAAGCATTATTTTTTTTCAGAGCCTCTTGATAAACAGGATAAAGACCTGCCGCCTTAAGTTGATTTCCGTATGGCATCTCATCCGGTTTCAAATCTTCAGGCCTTAGAAAATCATTTTTAAATCCACTAATATGATTGAGAAGAGTTTTGGGAGGGAATGCATCAGCACTGATTTCTGCCGCTTTCATACACTGTTTGATCAGCGTCAACTGGTCCTGAGTGTCGTAGATGGCAAAATCGTTGGAGAAACCTAATTCTGAAATATGTTTTCGCAGAATTCTCAGACAAAAAGAATGGAAGGTACTGATCCAGGGTGAGGCGCCACGAATATCCAGCATTTTCAGGACACGTTCCTTCATCTCTCCGGCAGCCTTGTTGGTGAAGGTGATCGCCAAAATGCTGTCAGGCGAAACCCTTTCCTCTTGAATTAAGTTGGCAATTCGGCAAGTAATGACACGCGTTTTTCCCGAGCCTGCCCCTGCCACTACCATCAGCGGCCCTTCACTATGGCGCACCGCCTGTAACTGCTGCGGATTTAAATTTTCAAGGTTCATTCGTAGAATTTAGAATGGTGTTTTGGTCTGTTAGACTAGGTTTTCCCAGGTCACGGAAGCCAGGGCCTCAACAAATGTTGGAGACAGGTTTAATGATTCGGTACGATGCAAACTCAATTTGCGCTCTTTGGCGTATTTATTAAACTCTATATCAATATCGAACAAAATTTCTACATGATCGCAAACAAAACCAACCGGAACCATTAAAACTGTTTTCGATCCCTGCCTCGCGATCTTATCCAAAACCGATTCAACTGTCGGCCCCAACCAGGGAATCGGTATCATCCCCTGACTTTGGTAAGCTTTAAACCAGTGCCTGGGTTGAACCCGGTCCACGAGTTTCGTAACGGTTTTGTTAAACTCCTCCGCATAAGGGTCGCCAAGTTCTATGGATTCAGCAGGAATACTATGAGCCGTAAAAATGGTGTGTACAGATTCTTCCGCATTCGGCCCCAGCTTTTCAAGGGCTGCACGGTATCTCTCTTCAAATGCATCAATGAGAAGGGGGTGGTCCGCCCAACTGCCTATGTAGCGCACATCCAGATTTTCGGCATCACAACTCTTCAACGCTTCCTTAAAAACATTGAAATACAAACGCGTGCTCCATGTGCTGAATTGTGGGGCCAGACATAGCGCCACGACTTTTTTCACTCCATCATCCTTCATCCTTTTTACTTCGTCATGAATAAAAGGACTCCAGTTGCGCATTCCGCAATAGACTTTGAATTTTGTCCCTTGCTGGTTGAGAAAAGACTCCAGTTGAGCGCACAGTTCTTCGCTGATCTCCCGCAAAGGAGAACAGCCACCGATCTGTTCGTAGCGGTCGCGAATGATTTGAATAGTCTCTGGAGTAGACTCCTTCCCGCCGCGGATGTTCCTCAAATATTCCGGGATATCTTCGACAGACTCAGGAGCCCCATGCGCCATGAGGAAAACACCAGTCAGTGACTCGGAAGAATCATTCATGCTGGTATTCATGAACCATGTCTACGACTGCCTTAACATGCTCTACAGGTGTGTGCTGCAAAATCCCATGCCCGAGGTTGAAGATATGACCTTTCCCCCCCGAGCGTTTGAGAATGTCATGGACCCGTTCTCGAATTAAAGGTAAAGGACCAAAAAGCGTGACCGGATCGAGGTTACCCTGAACCGGTTGGTCTTTTCCCAACAAGGCTCGCGCAGTATCCATTTCGATTCGCCAGTCAAAACTGAGAACATCTCCGCCGGCTTTTTGCACCAGGTCCAACATGGTGGAAGTTCCAGTACTAAAGTTGATGACAGGGACTCCGGTTTCTTTCAGTCCCTCAAAAACCCGGCGGGAATAGGGAAGAATATATTTTTCGTAATCGTGCGGGCCCAAACACCCAACCCAACTGTCGAATATCTGAAGAGCCTGAGCTCCCGCAGAAACCTGCATTTTCAAATAATCCACCAGCATAGTGCACACCTTGTCCATCAGCTGTTCCCACAAGTCTGGAGCCTCATACATCATCAGTTTAGTGGTTTTGAATTCCCGCGACTTACCGCCTTCAATCATATAACTGCACAAGGTAAACGGTGCACCGGCAAAACCGATCAAAGGGATGTTGATCTCCTTTCTCACCATGCGGATTGCGTCGGCAACAAAACCCAACTGTTCCTCCACATTTACCGGCTTAAGGTTTTCAACGGCTTTTCTGTCTTTCACCGGACGCGGGATAACAGGACCATCTCCTGCGGAAAACTCCAAACCCGTCCCCATCGGCTCCAAGGGTAGAAGAATATCAGCAAAAATTATGGCGGCGTCGACCCCCAACACATCCAGAGGTTGCAATGTGACCTCACACGCCAACTCCGGGTTCTTACACAATTCCAGGAAAGTATATTTTTCCTTCAGATCCCGGTAAACCTTCATATACCGGCCTGCCTGACGCATGAACCAAACAGGAGTTTTATCGACCGGTTCGCCCCGGCAGGCTTTAATAAAACGGTACTCGCTTGACTTTTCCATAAACCTATTCAAAAAAGAGGGATAATGAGCCATCGCTTTGGCCAGCTAACTTTCTCTCGGCTTGTGACAGCCACACCTAATCTTTCACGCCATAATGGGCGTGAAATGCCCTTGCCAATTTCCCCGGCGGCCAGCAATTAAATTTTGTTGATTATAGGACGGGAACGCATGCAGGATCAACGGTTTGTTTTGAATGTTGAGCAAGAATCCACATTATCAGTCCAATTACACTTTCATATCAAGGTGAAACTGAGATTGTTTCATGGCTTTAAACATCGAAGCTATTGTAATGGTAAAACCCGCTTAAAAACTCTTCTGTAGATCAGCGTTTAAACAAATCGTGCAGCCACTCTTTCCAACTCTTTCAGCACAATTACTTCCTTCTCGTTAATCAATTTTTCACGAATAACAGGGAAGACCTCAGGACCTGAAAGCTCGCCTAGAGCCCAGACCACATGTGCTCGAATCAAGGGTTCGTCATCATCCAACACCTTGAGCAAAACAGGGATGGCTTGTGTGTTGCCGGAATTGCCCAAGGCGACGGCTACATTTCTGAGCAAACCTCTTCGCTTGATTCGCTTGATCGGACTGCCTTTGAACCTTTTGCTGAAAACTTCCTGACTGATCTGAATCAGATCTATCAATTTGAGGGTGTCCTGCTTTTGCTGAAAATCTGGATCATCGGTTTTGAGTGCATAAGAATTCCACGGGCAGACAATCTGGCAATCATCACAACCGTAAATTCTATTGCCAATCGCTTTTCTGAACTCAACGGGTATGACTCCTTTCAACTCAATAGTGAGGTAGGAAATGCACCGCTTCGAATCCAGAACATACGGAGCGATGATGGCATCTGTCGGACAAATGTCAATGCAACTTCTGCAAGTTCCGCAATGATCTTCAGCCGATTGAGATGAAGGAAGATCTACATCCGTTAGAATTTCAGAAAGAAAATACCAGGAACCCGTACCCTGCGTGAGAAGATTAGTATGCTTGCCAATCCAGCCCAGCCCTGCTTGTTGAGCCAAAGGCTTTTCCAGAATGGGTCCTGTATCCACATAAATCCGGGTTCGGCACCCTTCAAACTCCTGCTGGATTTTTTCCTCCATCTGACGCAAGCGCGGCGTGATAGTATCGTGATAATCCTTGTTCAAAGCATAAACAGAAATGTCCGCAGTATCACGATGCTCGACATAGCTCATATCCTTTTCCACTGTGTAATAGTTGGTGCGAAAGCATAGAATGCTCTTCACTCCTTCCAGAACAAGATCTGGTTTTTTTCGTTTCTCCTCACCTCGCCTTATATAAGACATTTCGCCGTCATAGCCTGCATCCAGCCACTTACCGAATCTCTCTCCGGCTGAACCCAGCTGGGGACTGGCTACACCG